>VGWG01000064.1 GCA_016873675.1 Lentisphaerota bacterium
AACGAGGATCTCTTTTCCCGGTTCAGCCTGCGCAAGCAGCTTCTTGACTGACCGACTCCTGATAAACAGTCAGCTTCTCATGATCAAAAACCGTTTTCATGGGTGACATTTTATGATCACATGCAGGAGCAAAGCAAGATTACGATTATGATTACGATTACGATTATGATTATGATTACGATTAAGTAACCCTCATCAGAACGGCCATGCGCCCTTACTAAGGCTCTTGCCAAAAAACCTGGGTTGACTTCGCTCCGCCGATCAGCTATTGTAACGATCCATTTTTACTGAAAACCTGAAGCACCGAGGAGCACGAGCATGAAGCAGCTATGGCAGCCTTCCAAAATCAAGCGCGCCCGCAAGATCGGGTTTCGCGCCCGCATGGCGACCAAGGGCGGGCGCAAAATCCTGGCCCGCCGCCGTCAAAAGGGCCGCGCGCGCCTGACCATCTAACGTGGCGGATGACGCCATGACCGGCACGGGTGCTCACGTTCCCGATCCCCAGGCGTGCGCGACGACGGCTTCATCGCCGCCGGTACGGTGTTGTTTGCCGCGCTCGGTCCGTCTCACCTCCCGGCAGTATCGGGAGGTTTTTGACGCGGGCCGCTCGGTTGCTGGCCGGTACATGGTGATCTGGTCAAAACCCGCCGAGGGCACCGCGCATCGGGTCGGAGTGGTGACCAGCAAGCGATCCCTGCACACGGCGGTCGAGCGGAACCGGGCGCGACGGTTGATGCGCGAGGCGTTCCGGCTGAATCACCACACGCTGCGCGATGGCGTTGACCTCATCCTGATCGCGCGATCACGGATTGTCGATGCGGGCGGGCGGGCCGTGGCCGATGATTTTTTGGCGATCTGCCGCAGGGTCGGCCTCTGCCGGAAGGAGCCGGGACCATGTTGAGTCGGCTGTTGATCCTGTGTGTCCGCGGGTACCAGGTGGCGCTTGGGCCGCTGATCGGCCCGTGCTGTCGCTTCACACCGTCGTGTTCGGAGTATTGCATCGGGGCGCTCCGCGCGCACGGCCCTTGGCGCGGTCTGTGGCTGGCGGTGCGGCGCATCGTCCGATGCCGGCCCTTCGGACCGTGCGGAGAGGATCCGGTTCCGCCGCCCTGAACGAGGAATGATTCGTTACCCTTATGAAAAAACAAGACATCGCCATCGTTTGCCTGCTGTTCCTCGCCCTGCTGGGCTGGATGCTCTATCAGAACAAGGTCAGCTTGGCGCAGCGTGAGGAGCAGGCGCGGCAAGTCCTGAAACGGGAGGCGCTCTCCCCCGATGCGGCGGCTTCAGCGACGTTGCATGCGGCGTCCGAGCCTGCTGCTGAGGTCGCTTCGAGCGCACCGCCAGCGGCGCCGGAGGCTGTTCTGGAAGGCACCACATCCTCGGTTGCACGCCTGCCTGAACAGATTGCCACCCTTCGCAGTGACGAGCTGGTCGTTTCGATCTCCTCCCGCGGCGGCGCGGTGGTTGAGGCGACGCTGTTGGAGCATGCGGCCACGCTGCAGCCCGATAGCGGCCCGATGACCTTCGATTTTGAAAACGTGCCAGCGTTGCGCTGGGAGGGGCTGCCCGGAATCGCGGCCGATGCCGATTACACGCTCCAGGCCGACACCCAGACGGTCACCCTGACGACCCAGTCCGCCCATGGCCTGACTGTGGAACGCCGGATCGTTCTGCGCGATCTCTACCGGATCGAGGTCACGGATCGCTTGATCAATACTTCGGACCGTCCGCTGGGGATCGCGTCCAACTGGGTCACCCTCGGCGCCTTCCCGTGCGGCCCATCCAAGAACGACATTCTGGGCGTCGATTCGTTCGGCGCCTGGGCAGATGCCAAAGCGCGGCATTGGGAGCGCGATGTGGCGAAGGCGATCGGCGGCAGTGGCGGGGGCTGCAGCGGTGGCGCGGCCGGTCCGCTCAAGCCCCGGGCCTCACTGCCGGTCGAGACCCCGCAGCGGTGGATCGCGATCAAGTCGCGATTCTTCACCCAGATCTTCCTGTCGGCAACCACCAATGCCGGGTTCCGTATGGACATCGTGGCCGCGCCCGCCGGTTACAAGCGAAATCCGGTTAGCAGTCTCTCGGCGGCAGTCGCGTTCAGCGGCTTCACGCTTCAGCCCGGCGAGACGGTCACACGGGACACGACCCTCTACATCGGTCCCAAGAAGCTCGCCGTGCTCAAGGCCATCGGCCACCGGGTGGACGAGGTGATGGAATTCGGCACGTTCAAATGGTTCTGCAAGCTGCTGGTGCCGACCCTCAACTTTTTCAACAGCGTGATCCCGAACTACGGCGTGGCGGTGATCCTGCTCACGATCCTCGTGCGGGTGATCTTCTGGCCGCTGACGCACAAGAGCACCGAGGGGATGAAGCGGATGCAGACCCTGCAGCCGCAGCTCAAGGCCCTGCAGGTTCTGCACAAGGACAATCCCCAGAAAATCCAGCAGGAGACCTGGCGCCTCTATCGCGAAAACAAGGTCAATCCGCTGTCGAGCTGCCTGCCCATGCTGGTGCAGCTTCCGATCTTCTTCGCCCTGTTCACCGTGCTGCGCAGCGCGGTCGAACTCCGCTTCGCGCCGTTTCTGTGGATCGGCGACCTGAGCGAGCCGGAAAACCTGTTCGCGGGAATGATCCCGTTCATCGGCGCGATCAACATCCTGCCGGTCCTGATGGCCGGAACCATGGCGATCCAGAGCTACCTGACGCCGTCTACGGGCGACCCGGCGCAGCAGAAGATGATGATGATCATGATGCCCGGCATGATGCTGGTGATGTTCTACAGCATGCCCGCCGCGCTCTCGCTCTACTGGACCGTCAGCCAGGGGATTTCGATCTTGCAGATGCTGCTGCAGCGCTATCGCGATAAGATCAAGCGGGACGGCGAGGGCGCTATCGTGATCGAACGACCGAATACGGCCTCGCGCCAGATGCGGCGGCGGCAGACGCGATGAATGTTTTCCACCCCGGACGACTATGAAACGGCACATCGCGTGTGACGTGCCGGCGGTGGCGGCCGGGCTGGCGGTGGCCGATTTTCTGGCCAGGCGCTTTCCCTACCATGACCGGACGGGGTGGTGCGAGCGGATCTGTTCCGGACACGTCACGGTCAACGCGCAGAGGCGTCTGCCCGATGAGGCGCTCCAGGCGGGGGATCGGCTCGCCTACGACATCTCGGACCTTCCCGAGCCGCCGGTCGATTTCACAATCGGTATCGTGTCGGACGACCCCGACCTCCTCATCGTCAGCAAAAGCGGCAACCTCCCCTGTCATCCGAGCGGGCGTTATTTTAATCACACATTGTGGGCGTGGCTCAAGGACGTGCGCGGGATTGCCGAACCCGCGCTCGTCAACCGCATTGATCGCGAGACCTCCGGCCTGGTGGTCGTGGCCAAGAACCCGGCGGCCGCGCACACCTGCGGCAAGCAATTTGCCTGCCGACAGGTGGGCAAGCGCTACACCGTCCTGGTCGAGGCCAGCGCGTTTCCATCCGAGCTGAACGGCGTCGGCTGGCTGCTCCCCGACACGGCCTCAGCGATCCGCAAAAAGTGCCGCGTCGTTTTGGAATCGGTCGCCGGCCTGCCGGGACCGGAAGCGGTGCGGGTCGAAACCCGTTTTCGGCTGCTGACGCAGCGGCGGGGGGTGGCGCTGATCGAGGCCGAGCCGCTCACCGGGCGTTTGCACCAGATCCGGGCCACGCTGCTCGCACTGGGGTATCCGGTTGTGGGCGACAAGCTGTACGGCCGTGACGAGACGGCCTTCATCCGTTTTTGCGAGGGGCGGTTGACCGACACAGACCGATTGGTGTTGCGCATGGAGCGCCAGGCGCTGCACGCCTCCGGACTGACCTTCCGGCACCCCGCGTGCGGCCGTCCCGTCTCCTATCAGCTCGACAGCCCCGACGACATGCAGCGCGTGCTGGCCGCCGCCGAAGGATGAACCCACAGAGGCGCTTGCAAAACCTCCTTCGTCGGTTCTGCAAGCGCCGTATTCAGAAGCCAGAATTCAGTATTCAGAATTGTAACCCTCTCACGGGCAAGGTGTTCTATTATGCTGACTCCTGACTCCTGTGTTCTGACTTCTCTCTTGCAAACACCCCGGAGGGGGTTTTGCAAGAGCCTCCACAGACTTTGCCGGTTGCTTCCGTTGCCTGAAGCCGCTATAATACCAGCATGATTATTGTACTCAAACCGCACGCAACCGACGCCGACATCCAGTCGGTCAGCGAACTCGTCTGCACCCTGCGCTACCAGCCGCGGGTCATCCGTGGCGTCGAACGCACCGTTGTCGCCTGCATTGGCGACGAACTCAACAACCGCTCGCTGGAGGTGCTCAACAACCTGCCGATCGTCGAGTCGGTGATGCCTGTCCAGCAGCGGTACAAGCTCGTTTCGCGGGAATACCACCCCTCCGACACCGTCATCACGGTTAACGGCACAGCGATTGGCGGCGGCGCCATCGCGATCATCGCCGGCCCCTGCGCGATCGAGACGGCCGACCAGTTTCGATCCGCCGTGCGCGATTTGAAGGCTGCCGGGGTGACCCTCATCCGCGCCATGGCCTTCAAGCCTCGGACGTCGCCCTACGATTTCCAGGGGCTCAGAGGCGACGCCATCGCGATCATGCGCGACGTGAAGGCGGAGTTCGGCGTCTCGATGGTGACCGAAATCCTCGGACCCTCCCAGGTGGAGCTGGTTCATGACACCGCCGATGTGCTTCAGATTGGCGCGCGCAACGCACAGAATTACGATCTCCTCGAATCGGTCGCTCAGGCGCGCAAGCCGGTGCTGCTCAAGCGCGGCATGGCCTCGACGGTCGAGGAGTGGCTCGCCGCCGCCGAGTATCTCCTCGTGAACGGCTGCTCCAATGTGATGCTCTGCGAACGGGGCCTCCGGTCGTTCGACAAGTCGGTGCGCAACCTCCTCGATCTTGGCGGCGTCGCCGTGGCCAAGCAGGAGACCCACCTGCCGATTCTGGTCGATCCCAGCCATGCGGCTGGCAAACGTTCGCTGGTGCTGCCTCTCGCCAGAGCCGCGCTCGCCGCAGGCGCCGACGGCTTGGTCATCGAGGCCCACCCCAATCCCAACGAGGCTTACAGCGACGCTGCACAGCAACTGCCGAGCGCGACGTTCAAGCAGACCCTCGACGCGCTTGCCCCGTGGATCGCCCTGGCCCGCGCCGGACGGTGAGGACCCATCGCGCATCGGTTCCGGTGTCTACGGAGAAAGTGGTCACCGGGGAGAAACACGGTCAAGCCAGGTAGGGCCCGCCGTCCCTGGCGGGCCGCAGGCTACAGGAAGAAAGCAATCGGTATCAGCGCGCCGCGCACAAGTCGCCGGGGGACCAGGACGCGCCTAGAACACGACGGCCCGTCTGCCAATCATCGGTCGGCGATCATCGGGACAATGGCGCTCATGCTGGCTCAGGCCGGTGCTCGATGGGAACAACCGGATTGCGATAAACGCAAGGCCCGTCCCTTGTCGCGCTCCGACCGATGCGACGGCCGCAAGAGACGGTATCAGGGATCGATCAGAGGTAATCGTCGCCCGCTCTCGTCCACCGGACGGAGACAAAACCAGTCCCTGTCCCTGAAGTCCGCGCTGGTTGGCAGTGGTGCAGGCGTCTCTCCTGCAATTCCAAGGCATTTCCACATTTTGCAGGCGGGACGCCTGCACCACAAGAAGTTTTGCAAGAGCCTCAATCGCTTATTCTTAACCGCAACGCTTACTCGAAAGTACAGGGATAGCCGAGTAAGAGCAAACGGCTAAGACTGCGCGAAGCGAGGTCGGGCGCGGTATCCCTGCCGCGCCGCAGATCTCCAGCAAACGTCCGGCGTCCGATCAATCGGTGTCCTGAGTCCGGTGTCCTGAGTCCGGATTGGAACCCGGAAATGCGCGAAGCATGCTGCATCGGGGACAGAGAAAAAGGACGCGATTCTCAATTTTATTTTCAGTCAAGGGCTGACCCCGATGGACCCTGTCGGGTCCTACTTGTCATTCAGGAAGACTTCTTTAATAATCGCATGTGTCACCGTTCCTGTGGCGGCACGAGAGCGACGTACGATGCGGTCATTTCGGAAACGAAAAATCAGATGCAAATTCCCATGTCCCCGTCGGTCCCAGGTTCATTTTCCATACCCCCTCTGCGTGTCTCCGCGTCCTCTGCGCGAACCCTCTCAAGTGCTCTTCCCAGCGTTTCTCTTTGTCCGATACTTCGCACGCCTCTCGCGGACCGAGAAGCCGATGAGCGGGCGCGGCGGCTCTGCTGCCTCGGGCGGCGGGGGTGAGAGGAGTTGCATGATCTGCTGGATGATGTCCGAGATCGCGTGCTCGTGCGTGTCCAGTCGCTCGGTCAGCGTGCGCTCGAGGTCCGCCAGCTTCTTGGCCAAGTCCTGCTGCGTCAGGAGCAGCGACCGCATGGCGACGAACGCCTTCACCACGAACACGCTCATCTGCACGGCCTGCGGACTGTTGAGAACCATGGATGCCATAATCGCTCCATGCTCGGTAAAAACGTAGGTGGCTTTGCGCCTGCCGCCATGCCGAGATGCTGTCGCAGTTTGTGATAGCATGGGCACGCAACTTGAAGTCACAATTTGTGAT
This sequence comes from Lentisphaerota bacterium, assembly GCA_016873675.1. Lineage (NCBI taxonomy): Bacteria > Pseudomonadati > Lentisphaerota > Lentisphaerota bacterium. Next base: position 6,600 of record VGWG01000064.1, read on the forward strand.
ATCAAGATTGTAAATTCCTGCGGTTCAACGAGAAACACAAACTCGTCCGGAAACCTCTCACGGTTCCGCTTGACTGCCTGATTCAGCGCTTTGGTGGTGACGCCGTAGGCTTTGGCGAGGTCGCTGTCGAGGATCACAGGCACGCCCCGCACCTGCACGATCAGTCCGCGAAAGTCCTCCACCGCCTGGCTCAGCGTCTTCTTTTTCATGTGCGTCTCCCCCTCTGCGTAGCTCCGCGCCCTCTGCGCGAAACGCGCTCACGACACCTTGATTTCATACGGCGTTTGGCGGACGGTGATGCGGGCACCTTGCAGGCGGTCGCGGCTGAGAAGGCAACCGGCGTAGTACGGGAGAAGGGCCTTGAGGGCTTCGAGGTTGTCGCCCTGGACAATCAGGTTGCCGCTGCCGGGGTCGCCGCAGGCGAGGTCGGGCACGTCCTTGAGCAGGCGAAAGGGCACCTGCTGGTGGTGATTGACGACGGCTTCTTTTCCGATCCAGTTGAGTGTGGGCATGGCGCAAAATCCGGGTGCGGTCCCAATGTGCTGCTCGCAAGTGCGCGAGCGAGCGGGAGATTTACGAAAGGGGTGTCAATTTAGCACTCTGGGAGCAGGATGTCGATCTTTGGAAGATCTTTGGAACAGCGCGCTTGCCGTTTGCACCGATTTCCGCCACAATGGAAACCGCTCTTAATTCTTCTGCCCATGGGAGACCGACATGTCCCACCCGGACCTGGTGATTGATGCGCGCGACCTGAACAAAAGCTACCGCCTGCCGCACAAAACCGTTACCGTGCTCACCGGGGCGTCGCTGACCCTGGCCGCTGGCGAACGGGTGGCGGTGGTCGGCCGCAGCGGCGTCGGCAAAAGCACGTTGCTGCACGTGCTGGGCGCGTTGGACCGCCCCGAGTCCGGCGAGGTGCGCATCAACGGGCGCTCGATCTATGCCCTGGGCGAACGCGACCGGGCGATGCTGCGCGCCCGCGAGATCGGCTTTGTTTTCCAGTCCTACCATCTGCTCCCCGAAATGGATATCGCCGAGAACGTGATGCTTCCGGCCTGGGCCGGCGGCAACCGGCAGAGCCGCGCCGTCATCCGGAAGCGGGCAATCGAGATGCTGGATCGCGTGGGACTGGCGGATCGCGCCACGCACACCCCGCTCGAACTCTCCGGCGGCGAGCAGCAGCGGGCCGCGCTGGCCCGCGCCCTGATGAATGCGCCGCCCCTGCTCTTGGCCGACGAGCCGACCGGCAATCTGGATCGTGGCACCGGTGCCCAAATTCTCGATCTCCTCTTCGACATCGCCCGCCAGACCGGCCACGCCCTCGTGCTGGTCACCCACTCGCCCGAAGTCGCCGCGCTCTGTGATCGGACGCTGACGCTCGAAGGCGGACGGATGGTGTGAGGGACACCCCGCAGGGAGCGTGATTGGATAGGGTTCAGGTTTCAGGTTTCAGGTTTTCCGGTGATTGATAAAATTAGATCGATGCGGGTCGTCAGCTTGTGTCTGTGGGCGCTGCTGACGGCCGTGACGACGGGGTTCGGCCAGGAGGAGACGGCCCGTCCGCCGCCGCTCGCCCCGCCGCTCGGCTATTCCGCGCAACGGATGGATCGGGAGATGGTCCGTGTGCCCGGCGGGGCGCTGATCTTCGGCATGACCGCAGAGGAGAAGCGAGCCGCCGCCACCGCCGCCGGGGTGCATCCGGATCGCCTGAAGTTTCATACGAACCGAAACGTGCTAGAGGTGAAGGACTTCTGGATCGACACCTATCCGGTCACCCGCGGCCAATTCGCCCGTTTCCTGAAAGAGACAAACTACCAGGTGTTGCGCAACGGTTGGGTGGTCGGTTGGAGGGAATTGACCCGGTCCTGGCCGCCGGACCAACCCGGCACCGAGGCGCTGCCCATGATCGGCGTCAATGCCGCCGATGCCGAAGCCTATGCCCGCTGGGCGGGCAAACGCCTGCCCACGGAGGCTGAGTGGGAACTGGCCGCGCGCGGAACCGATGGACGGCTCTACCCCTGGGGCAATCAACCATTGACGAACGCCTGCTATGAAGGGACGGGCGACCTTTCGTTCGCGACCCTTTTCCCGGTCGGCTCCTGGCCTGCCGGTGCAAGTCCGTGCGGCGCGATGGACATGGTGGGGCTGGTCTGCCAGTATGTGCGGACGATCAAAGGCCGCGATAGCCATATTCTCGTGGGTTCCAGCGTGTTTCACACCCAACCCTATTCGCGCCTGGTGACGGCCCGTTTCGGCTGGACGCCGGGGATGCGAAATTATGTCTCGGGCTTCCGCTGCGCGTCGGATACGCCCCCGCCCGGAGAGGATGCAGACGGGGCGTACCGGGCGGGCCCGCCGGAGCCGCCAGCCAAACTCGCCATTCGCCAGGATCTGTACCTGAAGGAGCCGATCACGCTGCGCGGACTCGAGACGACCACGCTCGAGGTGCGTGTCCCCTGGTTTCCAGAGAGCGTCTGGACGCTGGACGTGCCGGAGACGACCTACGGCCCATTCACCGGCGCGAACCTGTGGTTCCCGGGAGACCCCAAGACGACGGTGAATTGGGAGGTCGCACCCGACGGGCAGCGCGCGTCTTATGTGCGCGAGCAGGGAACGCAGCGGATCGCCTGCACGGCGTGGGTGGAGCAGGGACACACCGTCCGCTTCCGGATCACCACCCGAAACATCGAGCATGACGACGGAATGATGAGCCATGTCTGCATGAAAACCATCAGCCCGTTTTTTTCGAGCCAGGAGCAGATGTCCCAGGGCATCATCCGCAACGGCGCGTTTGTCCGGGTGGCCGACGGGCCGCAGGGCTTTCGCGCAGGGGAGAGCCGGTTCCTGGCGGACGGCGAACGCGATCTCCAGACGTTCTACTGGTCGGTGCCTGACAGCCTGCCTGCCGTCAATCATGCCGTTCTGCGGTCTTATGACGGCACGGCCTTTGTGGCCCGCGTCGGGCCGGGTCCCTGCCGGGTCTGGGGCAACAGTTCCATCCCCTGCACCCATCTGGTGGCGGCCGGCAAACCACAGAAAAAAGAGGGAAAGGTTGTTTTCTTCATCGGAAAGGCGGAGGAACTTGAGCGGATCATCGGACGGTAAGCAGGACCCGATTGGCGTGCCCGTGACCGCAGACGAGGCCGGCTATCTGCGCGATGAATCGCGGCGGACCGGATGCGCGGAGCGCATCGTGTTTGCGACAGACGAGCGAGCGGTCAGGCGCGCCTTGGACGAGGCGCGCGTCAACGGCTGGCCGGTCACCGTGCAAGGCGCCCGCACCGGCATCTCAGCCGGGGCGGTTCCGGAGGGCGGGCTGATTCTCAATCTAAGCCGCATGAAGCGCCTCGGCGCGGTTGTGGATCGCCGGATCACCGTCCAACCCGGCGTGCTTCTTTCGGAGATCAACGCGACGGTCGCGCTACAGGGGCTGTTCTTCCCGCCGGATCCCACCGAAACCTCGGCCTCGATCGGCGGGATGATCGCCTGCAACGCCTCCGGCGCGCTCAGCTACCACTATGGACCGACCCGCCGCTGGATCCGCTCTGCGCGGGTGATGCTCGCCAACGGCGAGACGCTCACCCTGCGGCGCGGCGAACAGCGGGCGCAGGGCAACCGGTTTGCGCTGAAGACCGATTCCGGAAGCGTCATCGCCGGGGATTTACCCCCCCTGAAAATGCCAACGGTCAAGCATGCCGCCGGATACTATGTCAAACCGGACATGGATCTGCTGGATCTGTTCATCGGCATGGAAGGGACGTTGGGGGTCATCACCGAGGCCGAGCTCGACCTGCTCCCGCTGCCCCCGGTTCGCCAGGCGCTGACCGCATTCTTCCCCGCCGAGGCGGGCGCGCTCGCGTTTGTTCGTTTTCTGCGCGGCGACGGGGATTGCGCCCGGCTGATTGCACCGGTTGCGATCGAGTTTTTTGACGCCGACGCGCTGGATCTGCTGCGCCGGGCCCAACGGGAGACCCCCGCCTTCTCTCGTCTGCCCACGCTGCCCGCCACCTGCGCGGCCGCGATCTACGTTGAGCTTCACGGCAAGGATGCGGCGGCGCTGGAACCGGCCGTTCTGGCGATCACTGCGCGGCTGCCGTCCTTCGGCGCGAGCGACGACACCTGCTGGTTTGCTGATCAGCCTCAGGTCCTTGATCGCCTGAAGACCTTCCGGCACGCCACGCCGGAGGTGGTCAACCGGTTGATTGACGAACGGCGGAAGACCTGCCCGGGCCTGACGAAGCTCGGAACCGATATGGCGGTGCCCGATACCGCGCTCGATCGCATCCTGGCGCGTTACCACAGCGATCTCGCTGCCGCCGGACTGGAGTCGGTGATCTTCGGCCATATCGGCGACAACCACGTCCACGTCAACATCCTGCCGCGCACGCAGACCGAGTACGACCGGGGCCAGGCGCTGTATCGCGAATGGGCCGCCCTCGTCACGGCGCTGGGCGGGTCGGTCTCGGCGGAACACGGCATCGGCAAGATCAAGGTTGCGTTGCTCGAAGTCCAGTACGGGGCGAATGGCATTGAGGCGATGCGGAAGCTGAAACGGCTGTTCGACCCCGACGCGCGGCTGAACCGCGGCAATTTGTTTCAACGAGGCGTCTGAGTCAAACCACGCAGGCATTACACAGAAAGCAGGATGGTCAGTCATGAAGGCGATGAAACTCACGGGCATCAACCGTCTAGAACTGATGGAGACGCCCACCCCCAGAATCGTCCACGCGGACGATGTGCTGATCCGCATGAAGGTGGTCGGGGTGTGCGGCTCCGATGTGCATTATTTTCAGAATGGGCAGATCGGCAGCCAGGTGGTCAGCTATCCGTTCACCGTCGGCCATGAGGGGGCGGGCGTGGTGGAGGCGGTCGGCCCGGGCGTCACGCGGGTCCGGGTTGGCGACCGGATTGCCGTCGAGCCGGCGATGTCGTGCGGGGCCTGCGACCAGTGCCTGGCGGGACGGCCGCACACCTGCCGCACGCTCCGCTTCCTCGGCTGTCCCAAGCAGGCCGAGGGGTGCCTGAGCGAATTCATCGTCATACCCGAGGCGTGCTGTTTCACCATCACCGATGACACCACCTTTGACGAGGCCGCCATCTCCGAACCCCTGTCCATCGGCGTCTACGCGGTCAAGCAATCCATCCCCATGCGCGGGGCCGCGATCGGCATTCTGGGCGCCGGCCCGGTCGGGCTGAGCGTGCTGCTGCCCGCCCAGGCGCAGGGGGCGCGGAAGATCTACGTCACCGACAAGATCAGCCAGCGACTGGATCTGGCGAAGCAAGCCGGTGCCGTATGGGGTGGAAACCCCGACTGCGACGATGTCGTTGCCGAGATTCAGAAGCTGGAACCCGGCGGGCTCGACGTGGTGTTTGAATGCTGCGGCCAGCAGGAGGCCCTGGATCAGGCCCTCGAAATCCTCAAGCCCGGCGGCAAGCTGATGCTGATCGGCATCCCGCCGACCCTCGAACGGGTCTCCTTCAAGATCGACAAGCTGCGGCACAAGGAGATCTGCATCCAGAATGTCCGCCGACAGAACCAGTGCGTCCGGCTGGCGCTCGACATGATCGCCCGCAAGGACGTTGATGTGCGGGTCATGGCGACGCATCGCTTTGCGTTGGCCGACGCCCAGGCGGCTTTCGAACTCGTCGCCGACTATCGGGACGGCGTCGTAAAGGCGATGATCGATATCGGATAATACCCCATGAATACACACGATGCGTGCGAACGGTGCGTGACGATTGGGCTGGCGGGGATCGGCGGCTACGGCGAGTTTTACGCGCGGGAGCTGCTGGAGGGCGCGTCCCGGCATCGCGCGCGTTTGGCGGCGGCGGTCGATCCGGCTCCGGAACGGAGTTCGCTCTACGGCGCACTCGTGGCGGCAGGCATCCCGATTTATAGCAGCCTTGACGAGCTGTATGCGCGACAGACGCCCGATCTGCTGGTGCTGGCCACGCCCATCCCGCTCCATGCGCCGCAAGCGTGTCTCGCACTGGCCAGGGGGTCGAACGTTTTGTGCGAGAAACCAGCGGCCGCCACGGTGCAGGAGGCGCTGGCCATGCGCGAAGCCGAACAGCGATCCGGCGGCCGGTTTCTGGCCGTCGGCTTCCAGTGGTCGTTCTCCGAGGCGGTTCAGGCCTTGAAGGCGGACATCCTCACCGGGGCGCTGGGCAGGCCCTTGCGGCTGAAGACGATGGTGCAATGGCCGCGCACCTCGGCCTATTATGCGCGGAACCGCTGGGCCGGCAGAATCCGGGACGACTCCGGCGCGTGGGTGTATGACAGTCCGGTGAGCAACGCCACCGCCCATTACCTGCACAACATGCTCTATCTGCTCGGCGGCGACACCCATCAGAGCGCGACGATCCGATCCGTCGAGTCGGAATGCTACCGTGCCAACCCCATCGAAAACTTCGACACGGCCGGCGTGCGGATCATCACCGCGACCGGCGTCGAGATTCTGTTTCTGACGACCCATGCCTGCCCAGACGGCATCGGCCCCGTGTCGGTCTTTGAGTTCGAGAACGCCGAGGTGACCTATTCTCAGAATGGGGGTGAGACCTTCGAAGCCCGATTCGGTGATGGCCGGATTCGGAACTACGGCAACCCGAACGCGCAGCCGGACCGCAAGCTCTGGCGCTGCGTAGACGCAGCCCGTGACGGAACGCCGATTCCCTGTGGCATCGACGCCGCGCTGCCTCACTTGCTCTGCGTCCAGGCGGTGCAAGAGGCGGCAGACGGGATCCGTGATGTGCCCGCATCGGCTATCCGGCAGCGCGATGAGGGGGACGCCGGCACGCTGCGCTGGATCGACGGCATCGGGGAGGTCTTCGCACGGTGCTACGAGTGCCACGCGCTTCCCGGCGAACTGGGCGATGTTCTGTGGGGCCCACGATAACTGGCGACAGCTTGCAGGATCACCGGCTGCTGAGACTTGACTGGAGGCATGTCCCTTCTGAACCCTCTGAGACTAAAGCGATGACCTGTCCCTTATAAACCACATCGTCAAAAATTGACGGGTTTTAAGCGGGTTTTAAGCGATTTATTTGCAAATTACAAACGATATCGTATACTGCAAACTGTGAAACGCGGATGTCCTCAAGCTCGATCTGTCAGGGGATCGATTGCCCACGGGAAAGGAACACATGGAAGGCCAAACGGGAAAAGGGGAATGGATTTATGGACGGCGGCCGGTCGCCGAGGTCTTCAGGGCCGCGCGGCGGCATGTGCATGAGCTGCTGATGGTCGAAGAGGGGCGCGAGACGCCCGAGCTGGCGCAGCTCCGGGCCGCAGCGGCGCGCGCGGGCGCGTCGGTGCGAAAGGTGTCCCGGCGGGATCTGGATGACCTGACGCAGAACGGCCACCATCAGGGCGTGGCGGTGCGGACGGGCGGCTTCCCGTATGTCTGCGTGGAAGAGGTCGCCGGGCTGGTGGAAAAGCGCAAGGACGCGCTCGTGCTGATCCTGGACCATCTGGAGGATCCGCAGAACCTCGGCTCGCTGCTGCGCACCGCCGACGCGGCGGGGGTCCACGCCGTGGTGATTCCCGAAGACCGGGCGGTGGGCGTGACCCCGGCGGTGGTGCGGGCCTCGGCCGGCGCCTCCGAGCACATGCGCGTGGCCCGCGTGGTCAATCTGGTGCGCGCCATGGAGCTGCTCAAGAAGGCCGGGCTGTGGACGGTCGGCCTCGACATGGAGGGCGACGACGTGCGCCCCTACACCGCGATCGATTTCAAGGATCGGATCGGCATTGTCATCGGCAGCGAGGGGCACGGGCTCAAACGGCTGACGCGCGAGACGTGCGACTTCATCGCCCGCCTCCCCATGGCCGGTCAGGTCGCCTCGCTCAATGCGGCCGTGGCCGGCGCGGTCTGCCTCTACGAAGCCGTCCGGCAGCGGCAGTAACCGAGAGGCTCTTGCAAAACCTCCTGCGTCGGTTGTGCAAGCGCCGTATTCAGAAGTCAGAAGTCAGTATTCAGAATTGGAACCCTCTCACAGGCAGCGTGTTCTACTATTCTGAATCCTGTCTTCCGTATTCTGACTTCGCTCATGCAAACACCTCGAAGGGGTTTTGCAAGAGCCTCCCGACTCAGCCGCCGCGCGCCGCGTTGCGGGCTTCGAGCGCGGCGCGGAGCGCGACGAGGTCGTGCGCGGGCGCGACTCCAGACGTGACGGCGGCGCTGGCGACGGCGTGCGAGATCTCGACGAACAGCCGGCGGTCGAACGGCTTGGGGATGATGTAGGCCGGGCTGAATTCCAGGCGCTCGGCCGGGTAGAGGGCGCGCACCGCTTCGGGGACGGGCTGCCGCGCGAGCGCGGCCAGCGCCTCGGAGGCGGCGACCTTCATCGCCGTGTTGATCGTCCGGGCGCGGACGTCGAGCGCGCCGCGGAAGAGGAAGGGAAAGCCGAGGACGTTGTTGATCTGATTCGGGTAATCGGAGCGGCCGGTGGCCATGACGTAGGGCTTGCCGGCGAGGGCGACGGCGACAGCCGCGGGGTCGATCTCGGGGTCGGGGTTGGACATCGCGAAAATGGCCGGAAAGCCGGCCATGGCCGCGACATCCGCGCCGCTCAGGACGTTGGCGGCCGAAACGCCGATAAAGACATGCGCGCCGCGGAGCGCCTCGACGAGGGTGCGGGCGTTCGTCTTCGCGGCATGACGGCGCTTGTGGTCGTTGAGGTCGGTGCGGGACTCGGCGAGCGGACCCTTGGTGTCGCACATCACCAGGTCGCGGACCCCCGCGGCCTTGCACATGTCGGCGATGCGGATGCCGGCCGCGCCCGCGCCGTTGATGACGACGCGCAGATCGGCGAGGCGGCGGTCGCTCAGCAGCGCGTAGTTCATCAGCCCGGCGAGGGTGATGACGGCGGTGCCCCACTGATCGTCGTGGAAGACGGGGATGTCGAGCATGGCGTCGAGGCGGTCCTCGATCTCGAAGCAGGCGGGCGCGGCGATATCCTCCAGGTTGATGCCGCCGTACATCGGCGCGAGGGCGGCGACGACGTCGATGATCCGCTGCGGATCGGTGCGGCCGGTGTCGGCGCCGCCGGCGCGGCAGCGGGCGAGCGGCACGGGCCAGGCGTCCACGTCGCCGAACGCCTTGAACAGGACGGCCTTGCCCTCCATCACCGGGATGCTGGCCAGCGCGCCCAGATCGCCCAGACCGAGGATGGCGGTCCCGTCGGAGACGACGGCCACGAGGTTGGCGCGGGCGGTGTAGTCAAATGCGGCAGCGGGATCGGCGGCGACCGCCTTGACCGCCTGGGCGACGCCCGGCGTGTAGGCCAGGCAGAGATCGCGCTGCGTGCGCAGCGGCTTGGTCAGGCGGAGGCCGACCTTGCCCTGCCGGTGGAAATCCAGGATGTCTTCGCGGGTGATTGCGGGTGTGGCCATAACGGTGTTTCCCTCTGGTGCCGATTGAGTGATAAAGGATTTGAAAACTATACCGGTTCAGGACGGAAAAAGCGAGCGGTAAGGATGAGAGGGCGCATCCCCGTTTCGGTGCTTTCATGGGAGCGCGGGCGTCCCGCCCGCACCGTTGGCCGTTACGCATGCTTCCCAAAGCGGGCGGGACGCCCGCGCTCCCATCAAGAACGCGTAAAGTCAACGAAACGGGGATGCGCCCGATTAGAGGCGCTTGCAAAACCATGGATCTATTCCTCTCGAACTCGATAAAAGGCCTTCGGGCAGGTGCTCATCTGATCAACCAGATTTGTTGCCGTCGAGCGGGAAACAAACGATGGAGAACCGTTGACCCCTCCACCTGTCCGAGCCTCCGGAGTCACAGCCACGCTTCGGCAGGAGTTGCCAGAAATTCATCCAGGGGAATGCCCATGCCGCCCACCAGCAGTTTGCGTGTCACGCGAAAGTGTGAGGCAAACGCCTCGATCCCGGGGAAGGCCGATGGCGTGCGACCGCTCTTCACTTCGATGGCGGTCAGGCGGTCCCCCGCACCGAGAGCGAAATCGACTTCCAGACTGCGGTCATTCCAATAGTACAAGCCGATCCGGGTTTCGAGAGCCGACTGCTGCAGGTGGTTGCCGACAGCGGTCTCCACCAGCCGTCCCCAGCGCTCCGGGTGGTCGCGCCACTCCCGAAAGGAGAAGTTGCTTGAAGAGGTCATGAGGGCATTGTTCAGCGCCAGAAACTTGGGGCTGGATGACCGTTGACGCACAACTTGTCCCGCATATTTCTGAAGCCCGGCCAGCAACCCGGCGCTCTGCAAAAGCTGCAAGTAATGCGCAAGCGTCGTGGTGTTTCCTGCATCCTGAAGTTGCCCCGCCATTTTCTGAAACGACAGTTGTTGGCCCGAGTAGACACAGCCCATCAGAAACAGGTTCCGCAATAGCGCGGGCTTGTGAATGTTGGCCAGCATGAGCACATCTTTTGAGATCGTGGTTTCAACCAGCGTGTCACGCACATAGAGACGCCAGCGGTTTTCC
>VGWG01000065.1 GCA_016873675.1 Lentisphaerota bacterium
TCACACCGTCTGCGCGGTCCGATACGTCCCGCGCCACCGCTGCCGCGTCGGCCGGGGCGCTAGCCCACGTCACAGGGCTGTCCACAGGATCGCCCGCTTGACAGGTCAGTGAAACGGGGATGCGCCCCGGTGGTCGGTCAGCGACAGGGGGTGTGCGACAGTGTGTGGCTGCGTGGGTGCGCGAAGCGGGTAGGGTGGCGGCGTCCCGCCGCGCCGCAGGCAAATGGATCAAGGCGTTGATCGCTATCGGAATGCAAAGGGAATACTGACAACTCACAGTCCCCGCCTCGCGCATTCCCTTTGTCTTTCGGCGCGGCGAGACGCCGCCGCCCTGCCGCGCTGCGTGCATTCCCTGAACCCGCTTTTCAGCTTTCAGTTTTTCAGCTTTCAGTTTTCAGCTTTTCTCTTCAGCGGGACGCCGGCCGCCAGCGCGCGGCGCGCGGCGGTGGTGAGCGGGAGCGCGGAGGGCAGGGGCGACCAGTGGACGTGCTCGCGCAGGCCGGGGGAGATGCGGCCCGAGGGGAGGGTCGCCGTGTAGAGGCTGAGCCGGAGGCGGAAGTGGGAGAATGTGTGGCTGATCGCGCCCGCAGGCCGGATAGCGGCGGGCGCGAGGCCGGTTTGTCGGCGCACCAGGCGGGCGGCGGCTGCGGGTGTGTGCGTGAGGGGGATCTCCCCGCCGGGAAGTTCCCAGAGGCCTCCGAGAAGGCCGGCGCTGTCGCGGCGTACCAGCAGAACGCGGTTGCGGGCGTCACGCAAGATAAATCCGACGGCATGGCGCTCGGGAAGCGCCGCAGCTACGGGTTTGACCGGGAAGTCGCATTGCCGACCCGTGGCGGCCGCTGCGCATGCCGGGTGAAGCGGGCACGCTTCGCACGCAGGCGAACGCGGTGTGCAGATGAGTGCGCCGAGTTCCATGATGGCCTGGTTGAAGTCGCCGGGGGCGCCGCATCCGGTGATCGCCGGACGCAGCCGATCGGCCAGCACCGCGCGCGGTCCGGGTTTCCGAAAGTCATCGGCGAGCAGCCAGAAGCGCGAGAAGACGCGCGCCACATTGCCATCCACCACGGGCTCGCACACGCCGAAGCAGATGCTGGAGATGGCGGCGGCGGTGTAGGGCCCGATCCCCGGCAGCGCGGCCAGTTCAGCCAGTGTCTGTGGCAGTTTTCCGTCGTGGCGGTTGAGGATGATCTGCGCGGCCTTGCGCAGATTGCGTGCCCGCGCGTAATAGCCCAGACCTTCCCACGGTTTGAGGAGCGCGTCATCCGGGGCTGCGGCAAGGCTGGCGACAGCGGGGAAGCGGGCCATGAAACGGGCAAAAAAGGGTCGCACGGTGTCGACCTGCGTCTGTTGCAGCATGATTTCGCTGACCCAGACGGCATAGGGGTCGGGATGTCCGCGCCACGGCATTTCGCGGCGATTGGCGCGGTACCAGGCGAGCAGGGCGCGGGTCAGGAGGGTCGGATCAAACACGTCGTTGCTCACACCAGGGCACCTGCACTTCATGAGATCTCACGCGCGCCCCACTGGGGGTCTCGGTCACTTATCCGCCGGGGTCTTGCCCGTTCCGGTCTTCGCCGGAGCGCTGTCGGTCTTGGGTGCTGGGGAACCGGGGGCTTTTGCGGCGGTGTCGGTTTTGGGCGCGTCGGAACCGGCCGCTTTTGCGGCGGTGTCGGCCTTGACATCCGAGTGATAGCCGGCGCTGCGGTAATCGGTCTGATAAAATCCGCTGCCCTTGAAAATGATGCCGGCACCGCGGCTGATCTGGCGCCGGATCTTACGGCTCTTGCATTTGGGGCAAACCTTGAGCGGATTGTCCTTCATGCTTTGGAACACATCAAACGTGCCGCAAGCGGGGCAACAATATTCGTAGGTCGGCATGGGGCATCTGTTTCAAATCTTATAAAGTGGTGGAGGTAAGGAGGGTCGAACTCCTGACCTCTTGAATGCCATTCAAGCGCTCTACCAACTGAGCTATACCCCCACACCAAGAGATCCCGTGACGGGTGAAACGGGCGACATTAAATCATGCGGACGGCCGTTCTGTCAACCGCATATTTTCTTCAACGAATGAGTTACTCTTGCTTTCCGGGTATCCGAATGTCAAAATACGCCCCTCTGCGATTTTTTTGGGACACGGGCGGTGCGTTATGATGATGCTTGAAGGGTGCGCGGCGTTTTCCGCGTTTCGGCTGGAGGCGCTGAAGGACGTCATTCGGCAAGGGGTCGATGGCCTGGACGACGGGGTCGCCGTCGAGGCGGTGTTTGTGTATCTTCTAGACCTGCATCGGACTTTGGACGCCTCGGCCCTGGCCCAGGCGCAAGCCTTGCTTGGCGCGTCGGCGACGGCTCCGGCGGCGGGTGGTGTTTATATCTCGCCGCGCAAGGGGACGATATCGCCGTGGTCTTCGAAGGCGACCGACATCTTTGCCAACTGCGGGCTGACGGCGGTGCGGCGGGTCGAGCGCGCCGTGCGTCTGGTCGTCCGCGCGGGCGGACGCGAGGTGCCGTGCGAGCGGTTGCGGCCGGTCCTCCACGCATTGCACGATCGGATGACCGAGGGCGTTTATGCCGATCTGGGCGATTGCTTTGCCCATCCTCCGCCAGCTCCCGGCCGTTCGTTCGATGTGCTCGGCCGCGGCCGTGCCGCGCTGGAAGAGGCCAACGTCGGCATGGGACTGGCGCTGAGCGACGACGAGATGGACTATCTCTGCGAGAATTACACACGCGGCGGACGCAACCCCACCGACACCGAGCTGGTGATGTTCGGCCAGGTGAACTCCGAGCATTGCCGTCACAAGATCTTCAACGCCGCCTGGGTGGTGGATGGCCATGCCGAGGAGCTCTCCCTCTTCAAGATGATCAAGCACACCCACGCGTGCCATCCGCAGGGAACGCTCGTTGCGTATTCGGACAACTCGGGTGTGGCGGAGGGGTTTGCGGTCGACGCCTTCTGGATCGATCCCCGGACACGTTGCTACGGCTTTCATGCCGATCAGATGGACCTGCTGATGAAGGTGGAGACGCATAACCATCCGACGGCGATCTCGCCGTTTCCCGGGGCGGCGACCGGCGTCGGCGGCGAGATTCGAGACGAGGCGGCCACCGGCACGGGGAGTAAGAGCCGGGCGGGCCTTTCGGGGTTCATGGTCTCCAACCTCCGTATCCCGGGTTATGTGATGCCTTGGGAGCGGGAGATTGCCGAGTTTCCGCGTCGGCTGGCTTCACCGCTGGCGATCATGACCGAGGGACCGCTGGGCGGCGCGGCGTTCGGCAACGAGTTCGGCCGGCCCCAATTGACGGGGTTCTTCCGCACGTATGAGGATCGTGTTGCCGGCCGCCACCGGGGCTATCACAAGCCGATCATGCTGGCGGGCGGCATGGGCAGCATCCGCCGCAGTCATGTGTGGAAAAAGCCGGTTCCGCCGGGTGCGCTGATCGTGCAGCTTGGCGGATCGGCGATGCGGATCGGGCTGGGCGGCGGCGCGGCGTCGTCCATGGTCACGGGCAGCAATGACGAGGCGCTCGACTTTGATTCGGTGCAGCGCGGCAATGCCGAGATGGAGCGCCGCTGCCAAGAGGTGATCGACGCCTGCACGGCGATGGGCGATGGGAATCCGATCCTCAGCATTCACGACATCGGCGCCGGCGGACTGTCCAACGGATGCCCGGAGCTGGTTGAAGCCACCGGCGCGACGTTTCAGTTGCGCGCGGTTCATAATGAAGAACCCTCGATGAAGCCCATGGAGATTTGGTGCTGCGAGGCGCAGGAGCGGTATGTCCTGGCCATTCGGGCTGAAAACCGTGCGTGGTTCGAGCAGGTGTGTGCCCGCGAGCGCTGTCCTGCCGCATTCATCGGCGTGACGCGTGACGATCGGCGGCTGATCCTGGAGGACGAGCACTTTGGCGACCGGCCGATTGACATGGATGTCAGCGTCCTGCTGGGCAAGCCGCCGCGGATGGTGCGCGACGTGACGCGCGCCGTCCCATCCGCCGTGCCGCTCGACCTGGCGCACGTCCGGCCCTGCGACGCGCTCGATCGGGTGTTGCAGCTTCCGGCAGTGGCCGACAAGACGTTTCTGATCACCATCGCCGACCGCTCCGTCACCGGCCTGGTCTGCCGGGACCAGATGGTGGGGCGTTATCAATTGCCCGCGGCGGATTGCGCGGTGACGGCCCACGGCTACACCGCGTTCACGGGCGCCTGCATGGCGACGGGCGAACGGACCCCGGTGGCGCTCATCAATGCGCCAGCCTCGGGACGGCTGGCGGTGGGGGAGGCCATCACCAACTGCGCCGGCGCGGCGATCGGCCCGATCGGTGCCATCAAGCTCTCGGCCAACTGGATGTGCGCCTGCGGCGAGGCGGGCGAGGATGCGGCTTTGTTTGACACGGTCAAGGCCGTGGGGATCGACTTTTGTCCTGCGCTCGGCGTGTCGATTCCGGTCGGCAAGGATTCGCTTTCCATGCGTACGGTGTGGGCGGACGCTGCGGGTGCGGTTCACCGCCAGGTCGCCCCGCTCAGTCTGATCGTTAGCGCCTTTGCGCCGGTTGTTGACGTGCGCAAGACGGTGACGCCGGATCTCAAGCCGGGACCGAGTCGGCTGCTGCTCATAGACCTCGGAGCCGGCCGCAACCGCCTGGGCGCAAGCGCCCTGGCGCAGGTGTATAACCAGGTCGGCGATGACGCGCCCGACTGCGATTCGCCCGTGGCGTTGCGCGCCTTCTTCGACGCGATGCAGGAGCTGGTGGCGGAGGGGTTGCTGCTGGCTTATCACGACCGGTCTGACGGCGGCGTGGCCGTGACTCTGGCCGAGATGGCGATGACCGGCGGGTGCGGACTGCGTGCTGAACTTCCCGGACGGAGCGCCATCGAAGCTCTGTTCAGCGAGGAACTCGGAGCCGTGCTGCAGGTCGCCGCGCCCCGTGTCGAAACGGTTTGCGGCGTTCTCGCCCGGCACGGTCTGGGGGCCATGACCCACGTCATCGGCGAGCCGGTCGCGGACCGCTCGTTCACCCTTTCCGCCGCGCGCACGCGGGCCGTGGCGACCGACATCACCCGGCTGCGGTCAACGTGGTCGGCGCTGACGTTCCGGATGCAGGCGCTGCGTGACAATCCCGAGTGCGCCCGTCAGGAATATGACAACGGCAGTGATGCGGACGACCCCGGAATCAACGTCCACCTGACCTATCGGCCCGATGACAGTCCCTCCACGGTGACGCTCCGGGAGAAGCCGCGTCTGGCCGTGCTGCGCGAGCAGGGGGTCAACGGTCATGTCGAGATGGCCGCCGCCTTCAGCCTCGCGGGCTTTGATGCGTGCGATGTTCACATGACCGACCTGTTAACGGGCCGGACCGATCTGAGCGCATTTAGCGGGCTCGTCGCTTGCGGCGGCTTCTCCTACGGCGACGTGCTGGGCGCCGGTTCGGGGTGGGCGAGGAGCATTCTGTTTAACGCGCGGATGATGGAGATGTTCGGGGCGTTCTTCAAGCGGCCCGACACGTTTACGCTGGGCGTCTGCAACGGATGTCAGATGGTTTCGCAGCTCAAGGCGATCATCCCCGGCGCAGCGCAGTGGCCTCAGTTCCGGCGCAATGTCTCGGAGCAATTCGAGGCGCGCTATGCGACGGTGGAGGTCCTGGATTCACCATCGGTCCTGCTCCGGGGCATGGCCGGCTCGCGCGTGCCGATCGCCGTGGCCCATGGCGAGGGGCTTGCGGTCTTCGATTCGCCAGCAGACGCTGGATCGGCCGCAGGCGCGCTGCGTTTCGTGGATGGCTGCGGTCGGCCGACCGAGCGTTATCCGTGGAACCCCAACGGATCGGCGGGCGGGCTGACGGGGTTCACCACCCCTGACGGACGGGCGACGATCATGATGCCGCACCCCGAGCGCGGGTTCCGCTCGGTTCAGCTCTCGTACAAGCCGGACGGGGTGTTTACCGGCGAGGCCGGACCGTGGATGCGGATGTTCCGCAATGCCCACGCATTCGCGTGCGGCGTTCAGCGTGGGGTCAGCCGTCCGTGATGATTTCGTAGCCGGTGTTCCGTCTCGCTGGGAAAAATCCGGCGAGACGGATGGCGCGTTCAATTTCCTGCCGGGAGGCATCGGCGCCGCCGCCAGCCGAGCGAATCACCTCCTCGCGTGACAGCGTCCCGCCAAAATCGTCGGCTCCCAGGAACAAGCCAAGCTGCGCAACCTCGATTCCTTCGGTAAGCCAGCCCGTGGCGATGTGCTGGATATTGTCGAGGTAAATGCGGGAGATCGCCAGGGTCTGGAGATAATCCAGGCCTCCGGCGCGCGGCACCTCTGCGAGCCGGGTGTTGGCCGGCAAAAACGTCCACGGAATGAAGGCCCGGAACCCGCCGGTGCGATCCTGAAGGGCGCGGATTTTGTCGAGGTGGTCGATGCGTTCCGCGTGTGTTTCAATGCAGCCAAACATCATGGTTGCGGTTGATCGCATGCCCATCTGATGGGCTGTTTCCATGACATCGAGCCAGCCGCAGGCAGAGATCTTGCGGGGGCTGACCCGGTTGCGCACGCGGTCCACGAGTATTTCGGCGCCGCCGCCCGGCAACGAATCCATTCCCGCCGCCCGCAGGCGCGTCAGCGTGTCTCGGATGGTGAGCGTGTCGGCGCGCGCGAGACCGGCGATCTCGGTTGGCGAGAGCACGTGGAGCGCAAGCTGCGGATGCGCCAGCCGCAGCATCCGCAAGATACGCTCATAATCGGAGATGCTCAGGCCCGGGTGGACGCCGCCCTGGATCATCACCTGCGACGCGCCCGCAGAGACTGCCGCAGCGACGGCGTTTGCAATTTCCTGATCAGACAGCAGATAGGCGTCGGGGCTGCCCTCCTTCCGCCAGAATGCGCAGAAGGCGCATTCATGCGCGCAGACATTGGTCAGGTTAAGATTCAGATCGACCACAAACGTGACGATTCGGCCCGGATTGTGGCGTTGTCGGGCGGCTTGGGCGAGCCGCCCCAAATCCGAAAGATCCCAGGCGAAGAGTGCCAGCCCCTCGGCGGGCGTGAGTCGTTCGCCGGCCAGCGCCTTCTCATAGACGCGCTCATCCATAAGTGACCCCCTGGTAGCCGCTGTTGACCTTGACGGGCGTGCGGCCCGCGCGTTGAAGCAGTCCACAGATCTCCGCTTCGGTCAGGCTTTTGGGCGTCTGGGCGCCCGCAGCATGCACGATGGTTTCGTCAAAATAGGTGCCTCCGATGTCGTCGGCGCCGAAGGCGAGTCCGACTTGCGCGCCCTTGTAGCCGTAGATCATCCACAACGATTTGAGATGCGGAAAATTATCGAGAAAGAGGCGAGCGGTGGCAAGGAGCCGCGCGTCGAACACGCCGCTGGATGCGCGTCCGCCCGCGCCCAGCTCGGTGTTTTTCGGGAAGAATTTAAGCGGAACAAACGCGCGAAATCCGCGGGTGCGATCCTGAACCCTGCGGAGACGCTCCAGATGGTCGATGATCTCCTCGTCGGTCTCGACATGGCCATAGAGCATGGTGGCGTTGGAGGTCATGCCGAGCTGATGGGCCTCCTCGTGGATGCGCAGCCAGACCTCGGCCGGGGCCTTGTTCTCGCAGATGAGCGCGCGCACCCGTTCGGAGAAGATTTCCGAGCCACCACCCGGAAGGGAATCCAGCCCCGCATCCATGAACTCGGTGAGAACATCCAATGAGCTGCTGCCTTTAAGCGTGGCAAAGAAATCGATTTCCACCGCCGTAAAGCCTTGGATGTGGATGGAAGGAGAGACCGACTTGATCGCCTTGACCAGATTCAGATAGTAGGAATAGGGCATCTTATCATTGAGTCCGCCCACGACATGCACCTCATCGACGCCGCGTGCATGGACCGTTGCGACCGCTTCGCCAACGTCTTCGGGGGTCAGCGTATAGCCCTTCGCCTCATCGCGGTAGAAGGCGCACAGCTTGCATTTGTTGCCGCAAATATTGGTGTGATTGACGTTGAAGTTATACTGGTAAAAAGCGCGTTCGCCCACCCAGTGACGCCGCCGCAGGCTGGCCAGCTCGGCCAGATCCATGAGGTCGGCGTCTCGCAGCAGCCAGAGGGCCTGCGCGGGAGTGATGCGCTCCCGCGCCGCAACCGTTTCCTGAATGCGTCTCAACATAATGCCTCCTGAAGTGCGGCCCGGGCGACGCGCGGCTCATCGCCCCGATAGAAATGATCGTCCACCGCCAATTCCACAATGGAACACGCGGCGCCCGCCAAGCCGCGCAACGCCCCAATGGGGCAGAATGGATCGTTCGCGCCCGACAGAAAAACGGCATGCAGGCCCGGCGCCAGCCGATCCGCAAACGGATGTGACAACAGCGGGGGGGAAATCCCCACCACCCGGCGCACGCCCGTCCTCGCGGCCGTCTCCAGCGCCGCATAGGCGCCGAACGAATAGCCGACGAAGACCACCTGATCCACCGGACCGGCCGCTTCCAGAGCCCGCGCCACCAGGCTGGCGGAATCCGAATAGACGACGGCGTAATCAGTCGCCGCTTCCATTCGGTCCCACACCGTCAGCGCGGATTCACTCCGGATGACGCCGGTCTCCGTCCCCCGGTAGTTGAGCTTGACCGCCATTCGGCCACTAGCGAGGGCGGCGGCGAAGACCGCTTCGACCACGTTGTTGGCGGAGTCGCCGCCGAGACTCGGATGTGGCGGAAAGATGACAATGAGCCGGTCGCGCAGCGGAAATTCGGGATAGCCGAGCGTCATGCCGATGTCCAGCCCGGGTTCCACGTCAATGCGAAGTTTCTCCGCGCTCCATTCGGGTGTGTTCATGCTTCGGGTTCCGGGCCAGGATAGGGGTGTTTCTCAAAGAACAGGCCGAGAATGCGGGCGAGCTTCATCCCCTCGACCCAGTTCCCCTGAATGTCGGTGCGGCGCTGGAAGAAGGCATTTTGCGGGGAGATGCGCCCGGCGATCAGATCGAGAAACACCGGTTCGTCCACGAGAAAGACCACCCGGCACGGGTTTGAAGAATCCGAAGCCAGCGAACGAATCTGCCCCCGCTCCAGCGTCAGAGACCACGATTTTCCGGTGTCCCGGAAGGCAATCCGGAACGTGGTTGAAAGACCGGCGTAGCCGTCCAGCAGATCGCGGTGCATCTGCGACGCGAGAAAGCGGGTGAAGTACGTTTCACAATTCGTCGTCATTTCCGCATGCTCCATCCTTGGCCGGCCAAGTAATCCGCCAGCGCGTGAAAATAGCGGGCGTCCAGCGGGCACGGTCTGGCCGAGGGCAGGCCGTCGCGATTGGTCGTGCCAAAACGGGCTGCGCCCGTGAAATAGGGGAGATAGGCCGCGAGGGATTTGGTGAAGAGGCGGGCGGCCGGCGACGTTGGCTCCGTGGGCTGACGCGGCCGGATCTCCAGGCCAAAGTAGTTTTGGCTGAGTCGCATCAGGTCTCCCATGAGGGTCGGTTGGGGATTGACGAGGTGATACGTTTTACCCCAGTTTTCCGGATTTTCAAAGACATCGTTCATTTGTTCAGCGACGTGATCGACCGGGATAAAGTTTTGACAGGCCGATTCGTCCTGGTTCAGCGACAGCAGGGTTTTTCCGAATCGCCGGCGAATCACATGCAGCCGTGCGATAACCTCGTAGAATGTGCCAAATTGAAGTGTTCGCCCCGATGCGTATTCACCCAGCACGATGGAGGGGCGGAAGATGGTCAGACGCGAGGGATCATCGGAAAAATGGGCGCGCACCGACAGTTCGGCGCTGAACTTGCTGGCCTCGTAATCGTTTCTGGCCCGTTGGCCGAGATCCAGCGCGGTCTCGGGGAAGTCACCCTGCCAGTCCCCCGCAACATAGGCGGTGCTGACATGAAAGAAGCGGGCCTGGGGCGATCCCCACCGGAGGAGGTTGATCGTGCCGTCCCGGTTCGTCCGGGTGGTGGTTTGGTCGGCTGAGTTGAGAAAGGCAACGGTTGCGCCGCAATGGAGGATGTCGGTGACCTCGGCGCGCAATCCGGTCGCGAGAGCCGGATTCAGGCCCAGGTCTGTCTTCAGGAGATCCCCCACGACAGGGGTTATGCGGTCAAAGAGCTGGTCGTCGCCAAAGTGCTGGCCGAGTGTGCGAAGACGGCGGCGGGCGTGCGGGACCGTATCGGCGCGAATCAAAGCGGAGACGCGAATGTCTGGGTGACGCCGCAGGAGTTCCGCGAGAAAATAGGCGGCCACCAGGCCGGTCGCGCCGGTGACAAAGAGATGCCGCATCATAAGCCCTCGTCCTCCAGCAGGGCGGCGAACGTGTGCAACGCAGCCTCGTGGCTGGCGTTGAGATGAAATTGTAGGCGGGAGAAATAATCGCGATGACGGATCAGGTTGAGCGCTGTGAGCATCGTATCTACGTGGGCCAGATTCCGGGCAACCACGGGCGTGAGCAGCGCCTCAACGGCGCGGGCGGCGGCGAGGTCCTGGCCGACCACGACCGCAAAGACCACGGGCAGGCCCGTTAGCAGCAGCCATTCCCGGCCGAGGTCAATGAGGGTTTCGCCAGCCGACGTCACATGGCCGAGGGCGACATCGCCGATGATGACCTCGCTCTCCACCGCCGTTGTGCATGCGGCGGGCTGGATGATGTGCGGCGACGAGCGATAGCGGCGGCGAAGAATGATCTGAGCCAGCAGATTGGAGGTGCGGGACTCGGCCGAAAGCCGCAAGGTGCGGATTTCTGAGGGGGGGACGGTGGATCGGATGTAGACAGACCCGACGCGGCCGGCGGAGGCGATGCCCAAGCCCTCGACGCGAGACCAGCCGAGCGATCGGCCCTCTTGGATGAAGGCAGCGGCAGGCACCAGCGAGGCATGAAATTCACCAGCAGCCATGCGAACGGCAAGGGCCGCAGGCACATCCTTGATGAGTTCCACCTCAGGCGATAACCCGTAGTGAAAGGGGATCGCATTCAAATAGCGAATCATGCCCAACCGCATAGAGCCCCCATCACCTGTTCGAGTTGATCGGCCAACGCGGCGACCTCGGCCTCGGTAATCACGAGCGGCGGCATAACGGTCACGGTGTTGCGCATGAGGCCGGTCTTGCCGATGAGAAAACCTCGATCCTTCATGGCTTCCAGGATGGCATCGGTCTCGGCGGTCATGGGGTGGGTGGCGCTGCCCAGCTCCATCGCCTGCATCAGCCCGCGCCCCCGGACTTCACGGACGCCGCAGACGGATTGCGCAATAGCCTCAAACCGCTGCCGCAGCAGTCCACCCAGTTCAGCGGCGCGTCGGGGGAGATCGTGCTCGCGCAGGTAGCGCAGCACCTGCCGGGCGGCGGTAGCCGACACCGCATTGCCCCCGGTTGTGGAGGCGCCCGGCTTCGTGTAGTTCGCGGCGATGCGTTCGGTGGTGCAGAAGGCGCCGATTGGAAAGCCATTGCCGAGCGCCTTGGCCAGCGTCAGGATGTCGGGTTCGACGCCCAGATGCTGGAAAGCGAAGTCGGATCCGGTGCGGCCAAACCCGGTCTGAATCTCATCAAAGATGAGCAGGACACCGTGCTCGCGGGTGATCTCGCGCAGACGGTGGAAATAGCCGTCCGGGGGGACAATGATGCCGCCATTGCCTTGGATGGGCTCCAGAATCACCGCTGCGGTGTCGGGATCGATCTGCTCGGCGAGCGCGACGGCGCAGGCAAACTTGCAGGTTTTGGGTTCTTTCCCAAGCTCGCATTGTGCGCAGTGGGGGCGCGGTGCCAAACGGGCGGCGGGTGACGGAACGGGATCGGTCTGCCACATCGGCACGCCGGTCAGGCTCATCGTCAGATGCGTCCGGCCATGGAGACCCCCGCGTATGGCGATGAAACCGGATCTGCCGGTGTGCAGCCGAGCGAGCAGCAACGCGCCCTCATTGGCTTCCGACCCGGAATTGACGAAGAAGACCCGCTGGAGTGATCCGTTGATAAAGCCGATCAAATCCCGCGCGAGTTCGAGCATGGGTGAGGTCAGATAGATCGAGGTGGTGTGCTGCAACGTGCGGATCTGCTCAATGGCGGGCTCCGTGATCGCCGGATTGCAATGTCCGCAATTCATCACCGTGACGCCGCTGTAGCAATCGAGGTAGCGTTTGCCCTCGGTATCCACCAGGTACTGCATCTCGCCGCGGACAAACACCGGAGGATTGCGGTAAAAGTGGTTGACACACGGGATCAGATAATCCTGCTTGAGCGCGAGCAGCCGTGCGGCGGGGGCGTCCGAGTTTGGCAAGGGATCCGTCCTACCGTTCAAAGCTGGTGATGGACTTCTCGACATCGTGGATAATCCCCTTGGGGTAGGCACCCCGGTTGAAAGGCTGGCCGGGATGCGCGGCGGAAAATTCGGCCGCTCCAGTGGGATCACCGGCCATGGCTTTGCGGTAAGCGACCAGGCACGCTGGAAGCGTTGCGGGGTCCGCCAGACGCGCATCGATGCGAAAAGAGGCCGGACGCAGCGACATCAGGGCCGGCACGGCCGACAACAGGCACAGATCGTTTTCCATCAGGATGTGATTGCGGCAGTAGGTGTCGGTGCAGATTCGCCGCACCGTGCCGCGGGCATCGCGCAGGTAAAACGTGTCGATGGCGCACGGCATCCGGCAGATTTCGCGTTTGCTGATTCCCTGCAACGCCATGCCCACCAAACAGTGTTCCAGGATCATGGCGACAAGCGGTCCCTGAACGGGCAGTTCCAGAAAGGGGGTTAATCCGTGATCCGCCAGCAGGGTCAGATCCTCGAACCCGCACTCCAGCGCCGGCAGCAGACGCGAGATGCCTTCGCCGGCCAGAAACCGCAGGGCCTCCGGGTTGAGCACATTCAGCGAAGCCTCGCCCCACAGCGGTTTGCCGAGACCGCGCACGCCTTCCAGCGCGGCGATCGAGGTCACCGAGAAACCCGCGAGCTCCTCCGCCAGCGCTGCGGCAACCAGGCGCCATTCTCGGGCTTCCCGTTCCGTGATGATTCGGGGCGACGCCAGCAACAGCCGTTTATTGGCCTGCTTGCACCGGCTGGCAAGATCGCTGATAGCGGTGAGATCCCAGTGGGATCCAGACTGGAGGTCGCCCTCCCAGCACAGAACCAAGTTGTCGGCAAACGGCGCGGCCGCGTCGGCCTGCGTCCGCGTTCCCGCGAAGACCGTGAGCTCGATCGGCCTATCCGGAATGCCATTCAGTCCGGGTCCTGAATACGGTAAAAAGGGAGGCGCATCCGACTGAAGCGTCGGCAGGGTTCCCGCGTACGACAAAAAAACCGGCTCGCGTTCGCCATCGAGGTCCATGTACCGGGAGTCGGGGGCGTTGAAGGCAAAGCCGGTGGTCAGATTTCGGACACGGCTCTGCTGCATGTCGGCGATTTCCGGAAGCGTGCGGGATTGCGCCAGAGGATTGTCACAGTAGCGGTCAATGGCGTTTCGGTAGAGGCGAACCAAATCCGCAACAAAGGGGGCCGGGCGCATCCGTCCTTCGATCTTGAGCGCATCCACACCGGCACGGACCAATTCCGGGATCTGCTGGATCAGGCACATGTCCTTGGCCGCCAGGAGATGAACGCCCGATAGGACCGGCTGATCTGCGGCCGCGCCCGACATCAGGTCGTACTTCCACCGGCAGGGCTTCATGCACTGCCCGCGGTTGCCGCTCTTGCCGAATATCAGGCCGCTCTGAAAACACTGGCCCGACTGCGCGGCGCACATATCGCCATGGATGAAATACTCCACCTCCACACCGGTTGTCTCCCGGATCCGGCGCACGTCATCGAGGGTGATGTCGCGGGAGGTGACCACCCGGGTGAACCCGTGCCTCGCGAGAAACGTCGCGGCATCGGGGGCGCCCACATTCATCATGGTGCTGGCGTGCAACGGCACCTTCAGGCCGAGCGACCGGTGCAGCGCCACCACCGCCAGATCCTGGACAATGAGGGCGTCCACTCCCAGCGCATCCAGATACAGGAGGTAGTCGCGGAGCAGGTCCACCTCAGACGTGCCCACGAGGGTATTGACGGTGACATAGAGTGTGCGGTTGCGCGCATGGGCGAACGTTACGGATCGTTCGAGCGCTTCGGCTGTGAAATTAAAATCCGCGCGGTGCCGGCGCATGTTGAAATTTTTGCCGGCCAGATAGACGGCGTCGGCGCCCGCCTCGATCGCGGCCCACACGACCTCTTCCTTGCCTGCGGGGGCCAACAGCTCGGGTTTTTTTATGCGGATTGCCTGCATCGGGTGATCTTTTTGAAGGCTAATAAATGACCTGCAGCGGTTTCTGGCGTTCGACGGGATGCGGATTACGGATGCCGCGATCGGTTCGGACGGCCACATCACGCTCCAGCAGGTTCAGCAGCAGGACGGATTCGTCATAACGCGACATCATGACGCGCCCAGCCGTCCCGGCTTCGCACACACGCCAGCCATCCTCGCCCGCCGGTTCCACCACCTGGATATCCACCCGGTGTGATTCCGTGCCATACTCAATGCCTTCGGGGCCACAACCGATTTCAGGGAACATCCCAAAGAGCGAATTGCCATAACCCGACAGGTGGACGGCGCGCGGAAAGCGTTCGCGAAACCAGGCATAGTCGGTTGCGGAGATCGAAAGGCCGCCGTAATGAATGCCCTCGATCGCGAGACGGACGGTTTCGGGGAGCGATTCCGCCAGCTTCGCAATCACCGGCGGGGTTGAAAAGATCACCTCGATTTTCTGGGTCGAAGCCAGGCGCCACACCTGTTCTTCCACGTGGGCGAAATAACGTTGCCGCGACATCGACCCCTCCTCCAGACGGCGATACCAGCGCGGATCAAAATCGATGCTGTATGGATCCATGCCGCCGACCTTCGCCAGAATCGCATGAACGGCCTTGCCGATGATATGGGGTCCGCAGGGGCCCGCCCACAGCCATCTGCGGTTGACCGGAAACCCGATCTGCGCGGCGCGTGTTAGAAAGGGATCAACAAACCCGGCCTCAAACTCCGGCTCCTGATACACGGTCAGCACGGGCGACCCCGAGAAACCGGAGGTTTCACCCGTGATCAGACGTCCGTTGCGAGCCAGCACGCCCTTGGACACAAACCGCTCCAGCGGCTGTTCGCGCAGCGCCTTCACGGCCATCAGCCCCGCAGTCAGGGGGTTCTCAGCCACCGCCTCCAGCAGCTCCGGGCGGCCGGCAAAAAAGGCGATCCAGAACGGCGATCCCGTTTCGGGGTCCGCATGCCAGTTGAGGCAATTCAACCGTTGGGCAATCGGTATCATAGGTGCCAGGCTCACTTGGCCAGTTTTTGAATCTGCTTTTGGGCCAGTATCTGGTGACGGGCATCCTGATGGTCTTTCACCGGCAGGCTGACGACCGAGCGGAATTGCGCGAGCGCCTCATCCTTCTTCTTGCTCAACACCAACGTCAGACCGAGCTGATAACGCGGATAGATCGCCTCGGGGTCGCGTTCGACCGCCTTCAGCAGGCAGGTCTCCGACTCGGCGATGCTGCCCTGGGGCGCCCCGTCCAGAAATTGATTGGCGAGAAATTTCAGAAACCCGTTCACCGATGCCGCTTCGCGGTGATAGACGCCGAGCACCGAATAGCCGTAAGACCAGGCCGGATACAGATCAATGGCCCGCTGGGCGTGGCCTGCAATCTCCTTCGCCAGCTTCACCTTATCCTGGCCTCCTTTGAAGCCGCTCAGATTGCCGACGGCGGCAGCCAGTTCGAAATGCCCCTCCTTACGATCCGGAAACTGTTCGCACAGCGCCCGCCCAAGCGTCACCGCCTCGGCAAAGAAAGGCTCTCCGCGATCCGCCGCATCCTCTCCCACATTGTTAAGACAGCGGCAGAGTTTCAGCAACGGTTCATACGCTTCCGGATTCTGCTTCTGGATTTCGCGGTAAAGGGGCAGCGCCTCAGCATCCTTAAACTGCGCCTGCAGCCGGTCGGCCTTTTCAAGGAGATTTTCCGTTGTGGATGAGACCGCCTGGGCTGTCTCAGCGGCGTGCGCGCTCAGCATCATTCCGCCGAGAACGATCGATGTTAACAACACGTTCATTGGGCTTCTCCCCGATTGCCTCGCCACGCCGGGCACCGTGGTCTTACGCGCGCGTTGCATCCTGACGGCCGATGGCGCGCAGGTCATCCAACCAGCGCAGGCGTTTCGCCAAATTCGAAAGCTTCACAGACCCGATGGCCACATGCCGCACGGGCGAAAAGCCACAGAATTCCATCATCATCGCCTTCATCATCTTTCGGTCCGGGCTGCCGTATCGCAGCGCATACCACCACGGGGGATTGTCCATCGTCACCACCAGCCGTCCTGATCGCCCGGTGAGCAACTGATCGGGAAACATAGCCCCAGCGGCATAGCGGAAGGCAAACTGAGGATGAAACACCCGATCGATCCAGCCTTTCATCTGCGCCGGCACGCTGCCCCACCAGAGGGGATAAAACAACACCAGCCTCGTGGCCCACCGGATATCCTTCTGGCATTTGAGCAGATCCGGCTCCAAAGCCTGGATCTGTAAATACGCATGATGCAGCACCAGATCAAACTGCAGATCAGCCAGATGCACCCGCCGCACCTCCGCCCCCGCAGCGCGAGCGGAATCCGCATAAGCCGTCGCCAGAGCGCAGTTGAAGCTCTCCTTCAGCGGATGACCGGAGACGACATATATTCTTTCGGCCATCACCGACCTTTCCTGCTGTTCAGCGAACCCGGATAACGGGTGTGATTGTAACACCATTATAGTTTCCTTGTCCATTCCGGACAACGCTCCCAAATCCTCGCCTAAGGAGCGTCGCCGCCGATAACCTGCGCCTACACGCGCTCCGCAGCCATGGACCAGTCGCCAGAAAAGGCCGAAAACAGGCGGTTTTTCGACAGTGAGG
>VGWG01000066.1 GCA_016873675.1 Lentisphaerota bacterium
CGAGGTCGGCGCGCGGGTGATTGGGGTGCTTGTGAATGATGTGGACTTCAGCCGCCGCAGCATGTTCAGCGGGTATGACTATCATTACCGCTATTCCTACAGCTATGGCGGAAAATATGCCTACCGCGGCGCTCCCGACGTGCGGATGGCAATCCCGGTCGAAGACCCGGCCCATCCGTCCACGGCAGTGGCGGCCGGACCGGAGCCGGCTGAGGCCGGGACTTCCCCGGAATACGGCGGGGTGGCGCGCGAAGAGGACTGATGGGTGATGACCAACGGCAAACGAATCCTGGTGACGGGCGGCGCGGGGTTTATCGGCTCTGCGGTGATACGGCATCTGTTGCGGACGCGAGACGTCCGCGTGCTGAACCTGGACAAGCTCACCTACGCGGGCAACCCGGAGTCGTTGCGAGAGGCGGCGGCTGACGAGCGGTATGCGTTTGTCCGCGCCGACATCTGTGACGCGGAGGCCGTACGCCGCACGTTTGAGACGTTCCGACCCGACGCAGTGATGCACCTGGCGGCGGAATCCCATGTCGACCGCTCGATCGACGGACCGTCCGCCTTCATGCAGACCAACATTATCGGCACGTACACCCTGTTGGAGGCGGCCCGGAAGCACTGGGCCGGATTGCCCGAGTCTCACCGTCGGGCATTCCGTTTCCAACACATCTCCACCGACGAGGTCTATGGCAGCCTCGGCCCGGACGGTCTGTTCTCGGAATCCACGCCTTATGATCCCCGTTCGCCCTATTCCGCCAGCAAAGCCGCCTCGGATCATTTGGTGATGGCTTGGCACCACACCTACGGACTGCCCGTCGTGATCACGAACTGCTCAAACAATTACGGCCCGTACCATTTTCCCGAGAAGCTGGTTCCCCTGATCATTCTGAATGCAATCGATCTCAAGCCCCTCCCCATCTATGGCAAGGGCGATAACGTGCGTGACTGGCTCTATGTTGAAGACCATGCGTGCGCGTTGGCAACCGTTCTGGATTGCGGCGTCTCAGGCGAGACCTACAACGTGGGAGGCTCAAACGAGCGCACTAATTTGCAGGTGGTGGAGACGATCTGTTCGGTCCTGGACGAACTGCGCCCCCGGCGCGACGGCGGCTGCTATGGCGACCTGATCACGTTTGTCGCGGACCGTCCCGGACACGACAGGCGTTATGCGATCGATGCGTCCAAGATCCGCCGGGAACTGGGGTGGTCGCCGCAGGAAAGCTTTGAGACCGGAATTCGCAAAACAGTCCACTGGTATTTGAACAATGCGTGGTGGTGGGAGCCCATCCGTTCCGGATCCTACGCCGGCGAGCGGCTCGGTCGGGGTGCGGGATGAAACACATAGGATTGAACGGGTACCTGGCAGCTCTTGAAGCGGGGCGTAAACCGTATCATGACGGCTATTACGCGATGTATTCGAGCTTGCTGGACGGCGTCGTCACCAACCCGGTGCTGATGCAGATTCCGATCGACGACCATCTGGTCCATCGCGGAGACGGGGTCTTTGACACGTTTAAATGCGTGAACGGCGCGATCTACAACCTCGACGCACATCTGCATCGTTTGGAGCGTTCTGCGGCGGCGATCGGCATCCGGTGGCCGGGCGGGTTGGGCGACATCCACGCGCTGACGCTGGAAACCATCCGGGCCGGCGGCCACCGCATGTGTTCGGGCCGGGTCATGCTCGCTCGCGGCCCCGGCGGGTTCGGCGTGAGCCCTTATGAACCGCCCGGTCCCACGCTGTACATCACCGCCTACAAGCTGGGCGCGCCCTTCATGGCGGCGCACCCCGTCGGCGCGCGCGTGCGGCGCAGCCGGGTGCCGGCGAAGCCGTCTCAGTTTGCCGAGATCAAGAACTGCAACTACCTCCCGAACGTGCTCATGAAGGGCGAGGCGGTCGATTGGGGCGTCGATTTCGTCGTCGGCTATGACGCCGATAACCACCTCACCGAAGGTGCTACGGAAAATGCCGGCATCGTCACCGGCTCGGGCGAACTCGTCTTCCCGAGACTGGAAAATATACTGGCGGGAACCTCGATGTTGCGTCTGATGGAACTGGCGCAGGAACAGGTTGTGGCTGGGGCTCTGAAGGCGGTCACGATGCGCGACATCTCCGAGCAGGATGTGTTCGATGCGGCCGAGGTGTTGATCGTCGGAACGACGATTAACGTCGTGGCCGTTTGCGAGTATGAAGGGTGTGCCATCGGTCTGGGTACTCCCGGGCCGGTCTGGCGTTTGCTGAACGGGTTGCTCGAACGCGACATCATCGAGAACGACGCCTTGCGCACCGGGGTGTTTTGACAACAGGCAGGGCGGAATTAAGCATGGATGCATGTCGTGTGTTGACGGAGCGATGTCTGGTTCGGTTTGACCCCGCGGGTGATGATTTATACGCGGTTATTGAAACCCTGGCGGATGCCGCGGTGGCGACCGGGTTGCTGCCTCAGGCGGGCCGCGATGAGGCCGTCCAGGCCGTATTAAAACGCGAACAAAGCGGGTCGACGGTTATGCCCGACGGGATCGCCTTTCCCCACGGCCGCACGGGGGTGGTGTCGCAACTGGCTGCTGTCCTGGGTGTGTTCCGACACGGCCACGGGACGGCCGAACCCGCCAGCGGCTCGCCGGTGTGGCTGGTGGCGCTGATCTTCGTGCCGATCGATGCGGCCGGTAACGGACATATTCATTTTCTCGCACGGCTCAGTCAACGGTTGATCAAGCCCGACGTGCTGGCGTGCCTGCGCGCGGCCACACGGGAGGAAGAGGTGCTCGCCGCGCTGTGCGCCTGACGACGCGCGTTCACGTTGCGGGTATCTGGCGAATCAGTTCGGGGATGATCTCGAAGAGGTCTCCGACGATGGCGATGTCGGCGAGTTGCATCATCGGCGTGTCGGGATTCTTGTCCAGGGCGATGATGAGGTCGCACGACTGCATCCCGACCAAGTGCTGGATCTGGCCTGAAATGGCGCAGGCCATGTAGACGGAGGATTGAACCGTCTGGCCGGTCTGGCCGACTTGGTGGGCGTAGGGAATCCAGCCGGCATCCACTGCGGCGCGGCTGGCCCCGACGGCGCCGCCGACCCGGGCAGCGAGCTGCCGAAGCAAAGTGAATCCCGCGGGACCCTGGAGGCCGCGGCCGCCGGAAATGATGAATGGGGCGTCGCCGAGGTTGACCGCCGTCTCGGTGCTGTGAAAGACCTCGATGACGCGCTTGAGGGCGTCAGACGGGTGGGGCGTCAACCGCTCGCGGATGATGCGGCCGCTGCGGCGCGGGTCGGCGTCGAGCGCTTTCATGACGCGCGGCCGGACGGTGGCGAGCTGGGGGCGGTGGTTGGAACATCGGATCGTCGCCAGGATGTTGCCGCCGAAAGCGGGGCGCGTCTGCAGCAGGTCGCCGTTGTCGGGGTCAATCGCCAGCCCGGTGCAGTCGGCCGTCAGACCGCAGTCGGCGAGCACGGCAACCCGCGGGATGAGCGCGCGGCCCCGCGTGGTGGCGCCGCACAGCACGCTCTCGGGGCGGTATTTGTCGATGAGCTGCACGAGGGTGCGGGCTGCGGCCTCGTCGTTGAACGTGGCGAGCGCGGGATCATCAATCACGATCACGGCGTCGCAGCCGCAGGCGACCAGGCTGCCGGTCTGAACGGCGACGCCTGAGCCGAGCACGACGGCCCAGACTTCCGAACGGCGGACATCGGCCAGAGCGCGCGCGGCGCCGACCAGCTCATGCGTGACGGGCTGAATCTGGCCGGAGAGCACCTCGGCCACGACCCACACATTGCGGAAATCGCCGCGTGCAACAGCAGGGTTCAATCGCATGGAAATCTCCTTAGACGAGACTCCGTGTTCTCAATTCGTGCAACAGGCCGGCGGCGCAGGCATCGGGCGATCCCGTGATGCGGCGCGAGGCCTTGTGGCGGGGCGGCGGCGGTTCGGTCTTGACGACGCGCGTGGGCGAGCCGTCCAGCCCGATCTTGGCGGTGTCGGCTCCGATCGTCTCGGGCGTCCAGACGGGAACCTCCATCTGCTGCGCGGCCAGATGGCTTCTGAGAGTCGGGACACGCGGCGAGTTGATGTCCTTGACCACGGTGATCACGGCGGGCAGGGTCAATTCGCAGACGTCATAGCCATCCTCGTGCATGCGCACGGCGACGAGGGTTTCGGGCGTGGCCGAGCGAATTTGCATGACCTGCGTCGCCTGCGGCCAGCCGAGGTGCGCCGCGATCCCCGGACCGACCTGCGCGGTGTCGCCATCCACCGCCTGCTTCCCGCAGATCACGAGGTCGGCCCGGCCCAGCGTGCGGATGGCACAGGCCAGGGCGTAGCTGGTTGCCCAGGTGTCAGAGCCGCCGAAGGCGCGGTGGCTCAGCAGAATGGCGCGGTCGGCCCCCTGTGACACGGCTTCGCGCAGGACCGCCTCGGCCTTGGGCGGTCCCATCGAAAGGACGACCACTTCGCCGCCAAACCGCTCGCGCAGCAGCACGCCCTCTTCGACCGCATAGGTGTCAAAGGGGTTGAGGATGGCCTTGACGCCCTCGCGCACGATCCGCTTGGT
Source organism: Lentisphaerota bacterium (assembly GCA_016873675.1). NCBI lineage: Bacteria > Pseudomonadati > Lentisphaerota > Lentisphaerota bacterium. Next base: position 4,553 of record VGWG01000066.1, read on the forward strand.
CTCGGGATCAATCAAGGCGTCGTTGGTGGCCGGAACTTGCTTGATGCAGACCACGATGCGCATGGGTTGGAAATCTTTCTGGCTTAGAACAGGCCGGTGACCCGACCGGTGGCGGTGTCGACGTCAATGCGGCGGAAGGCGGGATCGGAGGCCGTGCCGGGCATGAGCTTGATGTCGCCGGCCACAGGGACGACGAAACCGGCACCCCGGTAGACCATAAAATCACGGATCGGCAGGGTCCAGCCGCGCGGACGGCCCTTAGCGGACGAGTCATGCGAGAGGCTGAGATGGGTTTTCACCATGCAGGTGCCCATTGTGCGGGTCTCGGGGTCCTTCTCCAGAGCCGCCAGTTTCTCTTTGGCCGTCGGGGTGTAGGAGACGCCCTCGGCACCGTAGACCTGCGTGGCGATGGTGTGGATGCGATCCTGGAGCGGCATGTCCAGGGGGTAGAGGAATCGGAATTCCGACTTCTCGGCGCAGGCGTCCACCACGGCTTCGGCCAGATCAATCGCCCCCTCGCCGCCGTGGGCCCAGTGGCGGCTCACGGCGACACGGGCACCGGCCGCTTCGGCGGCGCGGCGGATCGCCAGAATCTCGTCGTTATGGTCGGATGCGAAATGGTTGATGCAGACCACCGGCGGGATGCCGCTCTTGCGGACAGTCTCAATGTGGGCGACGAGGTTCTCCGAGCCGCGTTCGACGAGGGCGGGGTTGCTCTCGGTGTAAGCCCGGTCGAGCGGCGCGCCCGGAGAGACCCTGGGGCCGCCGCCATGCATCTTGAGCGCCCGGATGGTGCAGACCACGACCGCCGCGTTGGGAATGAGTCCCGAAAAGCGGCACTTGAGGTTCCAGAACTTCTCAAAGCCAATGTCCGCGCCGAAGCCGCTCTCAGTGATGTGGTAATCGCCGAGCTTGAGAGCGATGCGGTCGGCAATGATGGAGGATTGGCCGATAGCGATGTTGGCAAAGGGGCCGGCATGGACAAAGACCGGGTTGCCCTCGATCGTTTGGAGGAGGTTGGGATAGATAGCCTTGTGCATCAGGGCGGTCATCGCGCCTGCGACCTCGAGATCGCCGGTGGTGATCGGCTTGCCCGAGGTGCTGGTGGCGACGACGATCCGGGCCATGCGTTCCCGCAAATCCTTGATATCGCGGGCCACGGCGAGGATGGCCATGATCTCGGACGATACGGTGATGGCAAAGCCGCTGCGCATCATGAACCCGTCCATCTTGTCACCGAGGCCGATAATGATGTTGCGAAGGGCCTGGGCGGAGAAGTCCATAACCCAGTTCATCGAGATGGCGTGCGGATCGATCGAGAGGCGCTTGAGATTGCGGGTGGCGAGTGTGGCGTCGTCATAATTGAATTCGTGCTGGAGGCGGCTGGTGAGGGCAACCATGGCGAGGTTGTGCGCATTGGTGATCGCGTCGATGTCGCCGGTCAGGCCGAGGTTGAAATCGGTGAGCGGAATGCACTGGGCGAGTCCGCCGCCCGCCGCACCGCCTTTGACGTTGAAGGTCGGTCCGCCCGAAGGCTGACGGATCGCGCCGGTCACCCGCTTGCCGAGCTTGCCGAGACCGTCAACCAGGCCGATGGTGGTGGTCGTCTTGCCCTCGCCAAGCGGGGTGGGGGTGATGGCGGTCACGTCGATGTACTTGGCGTCGGGACGGGCCGCCAGTCGGCCAAGCACGCGCAGATGGTCCACCTTGCCGATGTGGTGGCCGTAGGGCATGAGTTCGTCGGTGTGGATGCCGAGGTCGGCAGCGATGCGGGTGATCGGCCTCATGCCGGCTTCGGCGGATGCGGCGATCTGCCAGTCTTTCATCTGAGTCGGGTCTAGTGTGGTCATGGGGGTGCCTGTTGTGTTTTCGACACTATCGATCATGTCGACATTAATCGGAAAGGTTTCAGATCGTGCCGTCGCGGGTGGCCATGATGTAATTCATTCCGTATTCGTCACGGCCGAGCAGCAGATCCATGACGAGACGGAAGGGTTCAGAAGCGGGATCGAGGCCGTCGAGGATGGCGTCGTTGATCTGCAGGGGGTCGACGATGCCGCCATCGCAGCCCCGTTCACGGCAGAGCCGGGTGAAGACCTGATTGATGAGGGGGCGTTTGGGAAGTCCGAACGAGATGTTGCTGAGGCCGGGGGCGAAGTGGATCTCCGGCCCATAAACGTCGCGCATGGCGCGAATGGCATCGAGCACCGCGAGACCGTTGGCGCCGTCCACGGAGATGGGGAAGACCAACGGGTCGAGGTAGATGTCATCGCGTGTGAAGCCGTGGCGTTCCAGGCTGGCCATAAGCTCCGCGACGTTGCTGAGGCGGGCCGACACGGACTCAGGCATGCCCGAAGCGCCAGTGGCGCTGGCAATGATCTTGGCTCCAGCGGCGGCGGCCACCGGGATGGTGGCGGCGCGTTCGAGCGAAACCGAATTGATCATCGGCTTGCCCCGTGCGCGGTCACAGGCGTTGATGCCAGCCTTGAGAATGTCGGGATTGGAGGAATCGATACTCAACGGCAGCGTGCTCGCCCGTTGCAGCGCTTCCGCAGTCCAGACGACGGCGCGGAGCTTTTCGGCGTGATCCATGCTGAACTCGTCCACGTTGAGATCGAGAAAGTGTGCGCCGGCCGCCTCCTGCTCGCGCGCCATGGCTTCCAGATAGGCGACGCCGGCGGCCCGATCATCGCCCGTTCCATAGAGGCCTTGCCAGACAGCGACGGCCATGTGGCGGACTTTGCCGTTGCGCCACTCTTCGCCGGCAACGACCGCCGGAGGGATGGGCAGCGTGCAGGGGCACCCCTTGTATTTAAAGACGAGGGCGCTCCGTCCGTCGGGCAGGGTCACGACGAATTTGCCGGCGGTGAGCCGGATACGCGTGCAGTGAATGTTCTCGCCGACGATGATGAATTGACCTTTGGCCATGGAAAATCCTCCGGTTGCGCCGCATCCCGAAAGGGGGCGTGCGTTGGGGACGTATTATGAGGCCAAAGCGATCACGGGAGCAATCCAAGTTTAGTATAAAAATTCGGGTCAGCCTGTGCGGCGGCGCGGCGGACGCGCCGCACGTGTGCGTTTGGGTGCCGGCCACACGATCCGGAAACCGGGGGCGTCGCGCCGGACGACCCGGATGCCGCGCGGCGTGAGGGAGATCAGGCGATAGTCGTCAGCGGAAAACGCGATCGAGCCGTCCGCCGCAAGCGCGTCAATCAGCGCGGCAATCTCAGTCGCCGGCAGGTCGCGCAGCAGACCGAAGGTCGAAAGCGTGTCGAGTCCGCGCTCGCCCAGCGTGGGGTCTGAATCGGCCCGCAGCACCTGAATCACGCGGCGCACGCCGAATCGCCCCTGCATGCGGCCGACGCAGGAGAGGATCTTCTGGATGACCAGCCATTGCTGCTCGGTGGGCGGTGCGAGGGTGCTCGCCATACCCGGGGCGCAGCGGTCACACCCGCCGCAGACCGCCGCTTCCGCAGTGTCGCCGAAGTAGGAGAGGATGTAGGCGTGGCGGCAGCCGGGGTGATCGACAAAGCGGAGCATGGCCTGCAGTCGGCGGTCGTCGCGTTCGGCCTTGATCCGCAAACCCTCGAACTGAAGCTTGAGCGCGGCCGGGTCGGCGCCGGGTATCAGCGCCGTGGTGGCGGCGCGCATGCCCGGCTCCTGTTCGCGCCGGATCAGATGGGCGCGCTCAAGCACGGCAAAGGCGGCGCGCACCGCCATGTCGTTCTTCTGTCCGACGGCTGAGGCCCATGCCTCGAGCGACTGACATTGCGGTCCGTTGGCGCAGTGACGCTTGACATGATCCCAGATGGAGAGGATGAGCGCGGGGGAGGGGTTGGCACCGTCGACGAAGAACTGCTGCGTCCGGACATCGGCGTAGTTGAAGAGCAGCTCGCACCAGGCGGGTTGGCCATCCCGCCCCGAACGGCCAACCTCCTGATAGTAGGCCTCGACCGATCCCGGCACGTCCCAGTGGATGACAAAACGGATGTTGTTCCGGTCCACGCCCATGCCGAAGGCGTTGGTGGCGACGATGACCGGGCTTTCGGCCGCAATGAAGGCGTCCTGCACGCGGGCGCGCTCGTCATCGGACAGCGCGCCATGGTAGAGGAGCGCAGGCGTGCCGCAGGTGTCTCGGATCAGCGTGCAGACCCGCTCGGCCTGGCGGCGGGTGGCGACGTAGACGATGCCGGTGCGGTGCGCGCGGATGCAGGCGCGGACGCGGTCGAGTTTGGCGGCATGCGTGGGCGTCCGTGTGACGCTCAGGTGGAGATTGGGACGGGAGAACCCGTGGATGTGAACGGCGGGCGCGGCGCGTGGCGCGACGCCAAGCAGGAGCTGGGTCGAGATGTCTTCGCGCACGTCTGGCGTTGCCGTGGCGGTAACCGCCATGATCCGCACACCCGGGATCTGGCCGAGGGCGTGCCTCAGGTTGAGGTAGTCTGGGCGGAAGTCGTGCCCCCACTGGCTGATGCAGTGCGCCTCATCCACCGTCAGGAGGGAGATCGGCGTCTGCGCGAGAGCCTCGACAAAGCGGGCATTGCGGAACCGCTCGGGGGCGATGTAGACCAGTTTGAAACGGCCGGCGCGGAGGCGGGCCAGACGCGAAGCCATTTCCTCGGCATCGACCGAGGAGTTCAGGAAGGTTGCGGCAATACCGCGTCGTTCGAGCGCGTCGACCTGATCCTTCATGAGCGCGATCAGTGGCGAGATCACGAGGGTGGTGTGGGGGAGTAGAAGGGCGGTGAGCTGGTAGCAGAGGGACTTGCCCGAACCGGTCGGCATGACCAGCACGACATCGCGGCCGGCGAGTGACTCGCGGATCGCCGCCATCTGTCCCTCGCGGAAATCGGCATGGCTGAACCAGCGGCCAAGCGCCGCCCGGAGTGCGGTTTCGTCAGGGGCTGGGCCGCCAGAGAGGGGGATGCAGTCGGTCATGGGGGCAAGCTTAGCGTCTCGCTGGCGCTTCGTCAATTCGGTAATGCTGTCGGCATTGCGCTTGCTTTCCGTCCCGCCATCGCCGTATAGTAACGGCCTGAAACCGGTGCAGGCCGGCGTGCGCAGGTTCAGTCATTGCAGGAGGTGGGATGTCTTGGAATCGCGGGACATACGGGTTGGAGACGGCTTCTGACGGCGGTTCGCCGCCCCTGTGGCCGCGCCTGTGCGCGGTGGTCGTGCTCGCGGTGGTGATTGTCTTCGGCGTACGCGCCTGCCGTTCGATGGATGCCGGGCCGGCCGGTCTGCGGCGAGCGCTCGCCCAGCCGGGCCGCGGCGCGCCGCCCGGCCCGGCGGCGGGTCCCGAAACGGCCGCGACCCCGTCTCAGGTGCTGCGGATCGACCGACTGCCACCCGGGCAGCGCAACCTCCTGGCGCAGGCCGAGGAGGGCATGAAACGGGGGGATGACCCGGCGGCACGCGACGCCTATCTCGCGTTGTTGAACGAGGTCGCTGACGGCCCGGCCCGCCGGGAGATCGAAGAACGCCTCGGCGCGCTGTCGATCACCGTCGCGGTTTCGCGCCTGCCCATGACGGGCAAGGTTTCCTACGTCATCCAGAAGGGGGATTCGACATCCTCGATCGCGCGCCGGTTCGGCGTGACGCAGGAATATATCCTCCGCGCCAACGGGCTGTCCGATCCCAACCGCATCGTCGTCGGCCGCGAGTTGCGGGTGCTCGACAATCCGGCGTTCGCGATTACGGTGTCCAAGAAGGAGAAGACCCTGACCGTCACGCTCGGCAGCCAGTTTTTCAAGCGCTACCGGGTTTCGGTGGGCCGCGCCGGCGAGACGCCCGAAGGGACGTTCCTGATCGGGAACCGGGTGGTGCATCCCGCGTGGTGGCGGACCGACGGCAGCGAGATCCCCTACGGGCATCCCGATAATATCCTGGGCACGCGCTGGCTGTCGCTGACGGCCGCCGGCTCGACGCCGCGCGTCAAGGGATACGGCATCCACGGCACTTGGGACGACGGCGCGGTCGGTGTCTCGCCCAGCGCCGGCTGCATCCGCATGCGCAACGCCGATGTCGAGGAGCTCCACCTGCTGGCGCCCTCCGGAACCCCGGTGGTGATCGCGCCGTGACACCGCGAGGGGAGACCGGGCGTACCGCTTCCACAATGAGAATTGCCGTTCGTCCGGCGGGTGTGCTATCCTGTGCCCATTCCCAATGAGGAGGGTAATCGAACCGCCATGCTTACAGCCGACCACCTGCGCACCCAGTATCTCGCCTTTTTCCGCTCCAAGGGGCACACCGTCATTTCGGGCGCGTCGCTCATCCCGGAGAATGATCCGACCGTGCTCTTCACGACCGCGGGGATGCATCCGCTCGTCCCCTACCTGCTCGGCGAACCGCACCCCGGCGGCCGCCGCCTGACCGATGTGCAGAAGTGCGTCCGCACCGGCGATATCGATGCCGTGGGCGATGCCTCGCACCTGACCTTCTTTGAGATGCTCGGCAACTGGTCGCTGGGGGATTACTTTAAGAAAGAGGCGATCACCTGGTCCTACGAGTTTCTCACCTCGCCGCAGTGGCTGGGCTTCTCCCCCGATCGGCTCTCGGTCACCGTGTTCTGCGGCGAGGCGGGCGTGCCAAAGGACGAGGAGTCCATCGCCATCTGGAAATCGCTCGGCATCCCGGCGGAACGCATCCACGCGCTCCCCAAGGAGGATAACTGGTGGGGCCCCGCCGGGCTCACCGGACCGTGCGGCCCCGATACCGAGATGTTCATCGACACCGGCAAGGCCGCCTGCTCGCCGGCCTGCCGGCCGGGCTGCCGGTGCGGCAAGTACATCGAGATCTGGAACGACGTCTTCATGCAGTATAACAAGACGGCCGACGGCCGCTATGAGCCGCTCAAGCAGAACAATGTCGACACCGGCATGGGTGTCGAGCGGACGATCTGCATGATGAACGGTTGCCAGACGGTCTATGAGACGGAACTCTTCGCGCCGCTGATGGCCCAGATCCGCGCGCTGGCCACGGCCCGCCCCGCCGACGAGGCCGCCGCCGTGCGGGCTGAGCGGATCATCGCCGACCACATGCGCACGTCGGTCTTCATCCTCGGCGACCCCAAGGGCGGCGTCAAGCCGGGCAACCTCGGCGCCAATTATGTGCTGCGCCGCCTGATCCGCCGCTCGGTGCGCTACGCCAAGCTGCTCGGCATCGCGCCGGGCTACAGCCGCGCGCTGGCCGAGACCGTCATCGCCAACTACCGGCACGTCTATCCCGAACTGGAGACCGCGCGCGAGACGGTCCTCTCCGAATTGACCGCCGAGGAGGATCGGTTTGAGAAGACCCTCGCCTCAGGACAGCGGGAGTTCGACAAGGTCGCCGGCGCGCTCAGGCAGCACGGGCAGACCACGCTCTCCGGCCGCACCGCCTTCAAGCTCTACGACACCTACGGCTTTCCGCTGGAGTTCACCGAGGAGCTGGCCGCCGAGCAGGGGCTCACCGTTGACCGCGCCGGTTACGAGGAGGCCTTCAAGAAGCACCAGGAGCTGTCCAGGCAGGGCGATTCCACCTTCAAGGGCGGACTGGCCGACAATACCGTGGCCACGACGCGCCTGCACACCGCCACGCACCTTCTGCACCAGGCGCTCCAGATCGTCCTCGGGCCGCACGCCCTCCAGAAGGGTTCGAATATCACCCCCGAGCGGCTCCGCTTCGACTTTGCGCACCACGAGAAGGTCACCCCGGAGCAGTTGGCCGAGGTCGAGCGGATCGTGAACGGCATCATCGCCCGCGACCTGCCGATCACCTGCGAGACCATGCCCTTCGAACAGGCCAGGGGATCGGGCGCCACGGCGCTCTTCGCCGCCAAATACGGCGAGGAGGTCAAGGTCTTCACCGTCGGCGACTTCTCCAAGGAGGTGTGCGGCGGACCGCATGCCGCGCGCACCGGCGAACTCGGCGCCTTCAAGATTCAGAAGGAGGAGGCGTCGTCCGCTGGCGTCCGCCGCATCAAGGCGGTGCTGGCCTAGCGGATTGCGGCCGACGCGAGGCGCGCGGCGAGCCGGGCGAGGCCCGGGTCGCGGGCGCCGAAGGTGACCAGCGCCGTGTCCGGCGCGGCGGCGGCGCGCAACGCCGCCTCGGCATCCTCAAGCGTGGCGACGGTCTGCGCCGGGACGCCGCACGTCGTGAGCCGCGTCACCAGGGTTTCGCTGGTGATTCGGCGGTCCGCCGTCCCGCCCATGTCGTAGACCGGCAGGACCAGGAGCCGGTCGTTGGGGCGGACCACGCGGGCGAACATCGCCACCAGATCCTCCATCATCTTGCCCATCGGACCATAGCCGTGCGGACGCCAGACCGCGATCACGCGGTCGAAGCCGGCGGCGAGCGTGGTCCAGGCCGCCGCCAGTTTCTCGGGATTGTGCGCATAGTCGTCAACCACGGTCGCGCCGCCGCAGCAACCGGTGCGCTGCATGCGACGCTCGACGCCGCGGAAGGTCGCCAGGCCGGCGGCGAGCGCGGGGGAGGGGATGCCCAGGGCGCGGGCGAGCCGCACCGCATGCCAGGCGTTCCAGATGTTGTGCAACCCGGGAAGCGGCACGGTGAAGGGGATGTCATCCAGGACAAACCGGCCGTTCCACCCCTCGCAGCGCGCTTCGGCGGGCGCGGCCGTCTCGCCGATCCCGTCAATGACGATACCGGTGACCCGTTCGCGGAAGCGGCTGAAGAGGGCGAGCGCCTCGTCGCGTCCGAAATGGTCGGCCGAGGCGTTGGTGATCACGGCATGTTCGGGATTGAAGACCATCAGCGAGCGGTCGCTCTCGTCGGCTTCGATCACCAGCCACGCGCCGGTGCCGCGGCGGACCGAGGCGATCCGGCCGCCTTCGCCCCAGCCGACCACGCCCGCGCCGTTGACGACCGCCGGATCCAGCCCCGCCTCCTGCAACAGCCAGCCCAGGATGGCCGTCACCGTGCTTTTTCCACAAGTTCCGGTCACGGCAATGAGTCTTCGCCCCGCGGCAAGCTCGGCGAGCTGGGCGGCGCGATGCACCACGGGGATGCCGCGGCGGCGCGCGGCGGCGAGATCGGCGTTGTCGTCCTCGATGGCGCTGCTGACCACCAGCCGCGCCGCGCCGGCCATGATGCCGGAACCATCCTGAGGGTGGAGCGCGACGCCCTGGCTGCGCAGGCGATTCAGCGTGTCGGTCGCATCGCCGCTGTCGAGCAGGCGATCCGACCCCGAGACCGATTGACCGCTATCGAGAAGGGCCTGCGCCAGCGCGCTCATTCCGACGCCGCCGATACCGGCGAGATGGAAGCATCCTATAGCCACGCAAGCACCTGGGCGGAAGGGGTCAACTGACAGGACTCAGTATCTGTAATACTTCGCATAATCGGTGCAGAGGAGGTGTAGCGGCTGTTCATCCTCCTGAATCTGCGGGAAGCGGCCGATCGGTGCGTGGAAGCGGTTGTCGGTGCGGTCGTCGTTGACGCGGCTGACCTCGCCGACGAGCACGGTGCCTTTGCCGGCCTCGCCCCAGAAGCTGTGATAGTTGCGCTGGGGGAGGCAAACCGAGTCGCCCGGATGGAGGGTGAGGGTCTCGCCTGCGGGAATGGTTTTGCGCACGCCGTCCACGCTCACGGTGACGGGGGTGTCGTCGAGAGCGTCGGCGGCCGTGGCGTTCCAGAGGCGGATGACAAGATTGCCGCCGCCGCGGTTGATGATATCCTCCATCTTCTGGCTGTGAAAGTGCGTGGGGGTGACTTGGCCTTCGCGCACGATCATGATCTTCTCGGCGTAAGTCTTGGTGGCTGGGTTGGCCAGGTCCGCCGACGCCCCATTGCGGATGGTGAAGAGGAAGAGGCCGATTTTCATGAAGTCGCCGCTGCCGAAGTCGGTGATGTCCCAGCCAAGCTGGTTCGTCACAATCTCGCGGCACTCCGGGCCCTTGGCGCGCCACGCCTCGGGCGTCCAGAAGGCAAACGACGGCAGGAGAAACTGCTTCTTCGCCAAGAAAGCGATTCCCTCGCGCATGATGGCATTGACTTCCGATCGTTTCATGACTAACTCCTGATTTGGCCTGAAAAGTGGTTGGCGCATGTTACCATTGACCGCGCGTGAGGCGCAAGAATTTACGCGTCAGGAATGACGCGTCAGCCGGTCCGTTCGCGGGCGCGGCGCTTGGCGCGGGCGAGCGGACTCTCCTCCGCGGCGGCGGGGGCGCCGGCGGATGGCGCCGGGGGCGGCGCGGATGCGGCGGCGGCTGGTGTACCTGATAAAGGAACAGATGCGGCAGCGGCGGATGGCGATGGCGTCGGGGGCTGCGCATCGGACGCGGCCGGGGGCGCGGCTCGCCGCCGCAAACGGCCGTCGAGCCAGCCGGTCCGGCGCTCGAACACCTCGAACAGGAAGAGGACCGCAGCCAGCAGATAGAAAAACGGCGCCAGCGGCACGTGGCGCCGGCCGCGGGGAATCGCCTCCCAGACGCTCCCTACGTCGGCCAGTTGCGCTCCGCCCGTCGCCTCGGCCAGCGCGGCGAGGGCCGCCGCGCCGTCGGACCCCGCCGCCGGGGCGTGCTCGGGGGAATAGGGCTGACAGACCGGCGGCAACGATTCGGAGCGGCCATCCGGATAAACCACCGTCGCCAGCAGCGTCTCGCCGCCGGTCAACGGGATGTCGATGGCCATCGTGTCGGCGGTCCGCCACGGCAACGGTAGCCGCTCGGACCGCGGCGGCAGGCCCGGCTGGTGCCGCAGCGTCTCCACCGCCACATCATTCAGGCCGCGCAGCTCGCTCCGGCGCGTGTCGGCGTAGACCGTGATCCGCACGCCGCCGGGGATGGGCGTTTGCAGCGCCAGCAACCCCTCGACCCCCTCCTGCCGGGGGCCGGCGCAATAACGCGCCAGCGCGCCGTAGAATTCGCCGGCCGCGGACCAGCGCGCAAACGCCCCGGCCTCCGCGCCGTCGGCCTCGCCCGTGAACACCGCCGAACGCCCCGTCCCGTGCCGGCGCAGCGCAACCAGCGGCGCCTCGTTCTCATCGCGGGTCACGGCGACCGCCGTCGCCTCGGGCCTGAGGTAGCAGAGGTTGTAGCCGCCGACGGGCGGCGCCTCGGAGGGGAGCGCGTCGGAGAGCTGCGGCAGCGCGACGGTGAAGCGGGGCACCGCCGCGTTGGTCACCCAGGTGTTGCGCGCGACCATGAAGGTGTCCTGCGCGAACAGCCGCGGCACCTCCTGCGCATTGTCGGTGAAGAAGCAGCGCCCCCCGCCGCGTTCGGCGATGTCCTTCAGCAGCGCCGCGTCGCTGTCCGCCGGCGTGCCCAGCCCCACCACGCTCACCGTGATCCCTGCGGCCGCCGCCGTCGCCACCAGCGCCTGGTAGTTGCCCGGCTCCTCCGAGTCGGCGGCGTCGGCGAACAGCAGGATGTGCCGGACGCCCGCCGTCGAGCCGTTCAGCTCCCGCGCCGCGGCCTTCAGCGCCTCGTAGATGAAAATGCCGCCGCCCATGGACTGGATGCCCAGGATGCGGCGCTCGTCTCCGCGCAGAGTGTCGACCGGCGCGCGGTTCACCACCACGTGCGCCAGGCTATCAACGGCAATCACGCCCATCTCATCCTGGCCACTCAGCATGTTGAGCACCTCTACCGTTCCGAGATTGGCCAGGTCCATCTTGGTCTTGCCGCCCGGAACCGACGCCATCATACTCCCTGACCGGTCGAGCGCCACGACGATGGCCATGGAGAACTTGCGGTGTTCGCGGCGCAGTTCCATCGTAACCGGCAGCGCGGGTTCCAGCGCCGAGCGATAGTAGCCGCCCACGCCGAATGCGTTGCGACCGCCGGTCAGCAGCAGACCGCCGCCCGCGTGGCGCACCCAGGCCTCGATCATCTGCAGCGCGCCCGCGCCGAGACGGTCCGCTCGGGTGTTTTCGATCACGACACCCGCATAGCCCGCGAGCGCC
>VGWG01000067.1 GCA_016873675.1 Lentisphaerota bacterium
CCCGGTCGGCGTCGTCCGCATAGATCGCCTGACGCCCCATTCCCCGTGACGTGATGTGGTACCACCCGCCCCCATGATGGTGTCGCAATTGCCTAGCCATGAACCCACTGTAGCGTGATCCTCTGACTAACGCAAGCGCAACATGTCTAATGTCTAATTACGACCCCTAGTGACCCCCGCCTCGTCGAGCCACCCTTGTTTGCGGAGCGTGATGCCGCAGGCGTTCAAACACTGCCATAATGATCCCCGAGCCCACGCCGCACAGGGGCTTCAACATTCATAATTGATCCTTCTTACTTTTCCTGTCCCCCCCCCCTTCATCGTTCATCCTTCATCCTTTCTGAAATCCCCGGCACGCCGCCGCAACTCCGGAAACACCCGCTTCACCAACGCATCCCGCTCCGCCTGCATGTCGTGGAACGTGCTGCTGACAAACACCCGGACTTTTCGTGATTCCTGATTCATACTGGTTTCCCGACGGTCACGGTAATCACAATGGGCGCGCCGGTGTCGGCATCGTAGAAGTCCGAGTCATCGAACAGGATGTTCCACAGCGCCGACAGCGCAAACTCGAAGGCATCAAAATTGGTCGTCTTGGTAGAATCCCCCGGCCCTACGAGGCAAACAAAGGCCCCTCCCACGCGCCATTCCAGTTCCCGTATCCCCCGGAATCGTTCGATTCTGATGTGCCGGATCTTCATGACACTCCCTCAGTGTAGCGGGACCTGTGGGGCCGCAGTCCATCCATTTGCCCGATCATGCGCTTGAACCCGGACGGACCTCAACTACACGGAACTGCATCTGGCCGGACTGATTCCCGCTCATCTGGCCAATTCCCGTCACGACGCTGAAATTGACGCGGTCGTCCCTTTTAAATCCCGTGTCGCTGACTATGATGTACCGAGCGAGCTCAGGGAAGCTATTCTTGAGCAGTTTGTGAACGGCGATATTGAAAGAGAGTGCGTTCGGGTTGGCCCAGTCTTTTGTGTACGACATTCTTGCCAATCGAGTCTTCTCGGTTGGAGCCGGAAGGTCGCCAGAATTCACGAAACCTAAGGCTATTGAGGTCGCTTCTTGAGCGGTAGGCAGGCGTTCCAACTGCCATACAACAAGATAAATGGGATCGAAATGTGGAAACTTTCGCGGGAAGCCTTCCTCATTTAAGGCGTCGACCGCTGCTTTCAAATCAGGCAGTTTCCCAGAATCCTGATCCGATCGGCAGCGCAGTAATCGTGGATTCCGGCGCGTGGGAGATGCTGCTCCTGTCGAGTCCTGCTTCGCACTGAGGAGACGCTGTTTCACTTCCTGCAGGCGCTTTTCGTAATGAGTACCGAACGTGATCCATTGCGATGTCTGTCTCATCTGCTCAATCGCGATTTCAAACGCGACCACCGCCGCTGGAGAATCGCCCAGGCGGGTGTATGCCTCTGCCAAGTGAGCGTAATCCGCAGCAGTCTCAGGCGAATTCCTATGGTGTTTTTCCGCATAACAAATAGCGTCCTCGATCTTTAGCGCGGCCATTTCCCATTCTCCGAGCAACTCGTACGTTGCGTAACACATTCCGAGAATTGCCATTCGTTCGTCGGAAGGCGCGCGGCCGACTACGCCAGCAAAGGCGACTTCCAAAGCACTCGTCGCTTCAAGCGCCTGTTCTTTATTGCCGGCTTCGGCTGCGGCTTTAGCTCGCATGGCCATTTCAGCCATTTCTCGGGTTATCGCTTTGGCCATGTTGTTGTTCTCCTGTGGGTGATCACGCACCTTTGAAAAAGTTTTCCGCGTAGTCGCCGAGTTCAATCCGCAACCTCTGGGTCAGCAACCGAATCCTCTCGTCGCCCGGAACTCTGACAATAGCTTGTTCAAGAAGGCTCAACGCAAGTTCTTTCAGTCGTCGCGGACTCGCATCTTCGACCTGAGTCTTGATGGAATCGGCCTGCTTCACATAGCAGCACGCCAATGGGTAAAGCACCTCTGTCCGGCTTGGACAAGCGCTATGAGCCCTTTTAAGACAGTCCAACGCACCAGGGAGCAGTGTCTCGAATTCAAGTTTGAGGATGCCCAAACGAATTAGCAGTTCAGGATGGTCCCCGTAAACATCTCGGCCAACTTCGTAACAATGCATCGCATCACCAAAACGTCGTAACGCCTCCCATCGTCGTCCTCGGTCGATGCAGGCTTGAACCTCCTCGGATATCGTGTTTGCATGCTGTTTCTCGCCACGGTCGATAATCATCGCCGTGCAGGTTGGTTGTGGCGGATTTCCCTCCTTCGAGCCGACGATGAAGATCTCATAGCGGTCCGGATCATTCAAGAAATGGCCGCCCCCTTGAGCAGCGATGTACTTTTTCATCTGCTCCGGTACGTCGCCTGCTGGGTCGTAGGGAAACGACATCGCAACAGGAACTTGACCAGACTTGTCGGCAAATGCGTCAAGGACATCGATATTGTGCGATTTGGCGTAAACCATGTTGATCCCGAACGCCAGGCCGAACCCTTCCTCTTCGCTCGGTCGTGAGTTCTCACGCAAGATGTAATAGGCGACGGTTTTCATTGAAGTCTTCTTTGGATGGTTCATGGACTCACTGGACTCCTTTCATTCGGCGATAGGAAAGTGCAAGGTAAATTGGTGCAGGGCGGGCCAGTTGCCGCGTTGTGCGCCATTATCGGCAACCTGCACAATCCCGTTACGAAATCGAACTCCCACTGCCGGGTCAGGTATGCAAATTGATGCTGCCCAAAAATCGGAGTGCAAAGAAGTTAGCCGAATACGTCCACTCTCGAAGGCCACCACGATGCATCCCTTGAAGTTTGTTTCGCGTTCAATAGCTATACCCTCAACACCAAGGTCTTCAGTAATCAGTCGGCGGGATTGAAGACAGCAGCCTTCCGCTATCGAACAGAAGAGTAGCGCATCATTTTCGCTTTGGCAGATGACTTCTTGAGACCCAACATGAACAACTCCTCTCCCAAGTCCAACAATCAAGATGTCCTTCTCCGGTATTTCGTCCAATGCTGTACAGAACCCCCGATATTCAATGGTCCCGCTGATTTGACCGGATGGGACTTCGACGAACAGGAGGTTGCGACGGAGATCGGGATCAAACGTCCCGCGCCCATTCGGACTTTCCAAGACCGTTGATTCCAAGGGAACCGCCAGGAGTTTCCCGTTGCGGCAGAAACGAAGTGGGGCGCGTTTGAGCGGGCGCGTTTGAACAGCCATGAACTGTGTCAAGGAGAGATCAAGGCGTTGTTCAAGCATGGGTTTACGATTACCAATTTCGTACATGATAAGCCGATCATTCTCAATTAAGGCCAAAAACCGTCCGTCGGACGATATGGTCATGGAATGCTTTTCGGCACCGCCGACCTGCTCCATATATTCCGGTTCTCCTGTTGAGGGAGTAAGGAAGTAAATCTCGTCATTTCGCGCGGCTACAATTCTTTCGCGCGTCTGGTCAATACAGAAACAGTTGCAGCCGAATGGTAGATAGCGGGAATCGGCAGTTGGAGAGTCTGTCCTCACTTTTTGGTTTCGGTCCAGAAAGACGAGATCTCTGGATCGATCAAGAAAGCGTACATCGTTTATCGGACCTGCTGGAAATCCACTTTGCCCAATTGACTTTGTCTTACATGCCTGTTTGACCGCGTCAATTTCAAACACTCGCACAACGCCGTTTGAGCCAGCGGTAGCCAGGTAATTGCCACACGATGAAAAACAGATGCTTGACACTTGGCCACGAACGCCAGGCCAGAATCCTGAGACTAACTCGAAATCACTTCCTGCATTGGGCTCAACCGAGATGTAGCCGTTGCGATGCCCCACAACAATCAGTCGGTGCTGCGGACAGTAGGCAAGACAAGTTCCGGTGCCTTGGATGAGATTGACTTCTCGCTTAAGTTCGCCCTCAAGACTACGAATGGCAAGAACCCCGTCCGCACCAATGGTCGCAATCTCCATGTCCTTCTCGAGAAAGGCGCAGGCGTTAATGCCACCTGAATGAACCACAGCGCAGAAACCGGTGCTCATCGCAAGCGTTCCGTCGCCGAAGCAAACCGCCATCACTTGTTCATTCGAGCTCACGCTTATGAAATTGACGTGTGGGATCCCTCCGACATACGGCATTTTTAATGGCTGGATGCGATCCGTGCCCCTGAAACGAACGATTCGAGCGATGTCATATCCGACCTCTGACACCAAGAATGTCCCTGACAGCGGGCATCCTGCAACTGCGCCCAAACTTGCCTCTGCCTCGCTGGTCAGCATCCGTTTCCATGTTCCGCTGCAAAATCGTTCGTCCCACAGGCTTTGGCAGGAGAACATCCACGCCTCATTGGGCCCCGCAATCACGAGGGACTGATCTGACACGAACGCCGCACCGGAAAAATTGCTCGTTGTCAGTGATTCTGTTTGATGGATCTCAGGCGCAGACCAGTTCCATTGAACGATTTTTCCCTCGGCATCGGCGTACAAAAGTTTGCCGCTATCAGCAGAGAAGCGCAGGAAGTGTACGAAGTCTTGTCGCAACGCTGTCTGGGCGAGATACGGGACGCCGGTACCACCGCTAAATCTGCTGAAACATGGACGGTCATTAGTCGCTTGGTCCAACCGACGCAATAGGCTGCCTTCGCGAGGTTGTGACGAAGAAGCCGCACCGATGTTCTGCAGTTCAATGCCAATCTGTGCGCCGATTGATGCAGGATCTACTGTAACTTGATCGAGAATACTTCCGAGAATTCGCCACAAAACGAAACTTTCACGGAACACCTCACTGATCTCAGGTTCCAGTTCCGGCAACTCCTGGCACAACTTGTCGAGGCGATGGAAGTCGTCAAGCAGGTCGAACGGTAGTTCGGCAGCGACTTTTGTTTCAAGGAACGCGATGTTTGTAAGCAATTGGCCGAGCCTTTCCGGTTGGTGGGCCTGACTCAACTGCCACGGAAACTCGGCCGATTTGCGTCTATTGGGTTCGCCATGAAGCATCGGCAAGTTGCGTACTCCTATCCAATTCTCTTGGCTCTCAAAGTACTCGGCCAGTCGCTGGTGCGGCTGCCAGTGAGCATCCGGCGCTTTCGCGAAATGTTCCTGCACCCATTCGGCTACCTGCAGATGGTAGAACGTCAGCACATTGGCACCGGGTGCGGCGCGCTCGGTGAGGTAGGGGGCGAGGTCGAAGCGGAGCCGCGACCAGATCGTAATGGGAATGCGAGTCGCATTTGGCGGCAGATCGTGGCGGTTCGTCACCGAAGCGTCATAGAGTTCCTTCTTGTATTCGGGGTCGGCGAAAAGGACTTCCAGGATTTCGGTCTCTGCCAGTCCATAGCGGGACGCGGCGAGATAACCCAACACGCGTTCCACCAGCAGCGAACCGTGGTTCGCAGGCAGGCTGAGCCGGCCGAACAGTTGCTTGAGGAGTGCAGGAACAGCCTCGGCCACCTTCGGTGCTTCATCATAGGACCGCCACAGCCGGGCTTCCTCGAACAGCAGCTTGAGATAGATCGGCTGACGGCAGACCGCCGACGCAAGTCGTTGCTCGATGCGTGCGCGCTGGTCCCGACTGACCGTGCGTCCCGCCTGGGGCAGCCAGCGCTCAAACAGCAGCGTCCTGGCTTCGGCCTCCGGGAACGCGTCCAGATTGATGAACGGTGTCGCTGGGAGTTGGCGTTTCTTGAGTTCGGCATACGGTTGGCCCTCCGAATCGTCCTCGGCCCGGTCGGACAGGCAGGAGACGACGAGCTTCACATAGGGCGGCAACTCGCCCAACGGAATCCAGGTGAGAAGGCGTCCGCTGTCCGCGTCGTAAAGCTGGTCGAGGGCGTCCAGAAACAGGATCAGTGGTAGCTGTAGCTTCTCGGCGGCCCGCAAGTGCTGGTCGAATTCGTCACGCAGCTCCTTGATGTCGGTGGGAAGCGCGCCTTCGCGCGGGTTTCGCTGCCGCAATTCCTGACAGAGACTTGTGAGCAGCCCGCGCAGGTCGGACGAGTGGGGCGTGACGCCGATGAAGCGCGTGATAATTGTGGATTTCGGATCTCGGATTTCAGATTGCAGCCCCTCCGATCCAGATTCCGCATTCCGCAATCCGCATTCCGCACTGGCCCGGGCCATCAACGCCGTCTTGCCGCAACCGGATGAACCATGCACCACCAGCGGCTGCCTTGAAGCATTCTGCAAATAGGCACGGATTGCCTTCAACTCGACTTCTCGCCCGACAAACGTTTCTTTGCCACCGCGCTCGCGACCAAAGCGCTGGTGCTCGTCCTGCTCGATCTTCAGTTCGCGCGTGGCGCGTTCAGGGGAGCCTTGTGTGCTCTTGTTCCAATACTCCTCGATCTGTCGTTTGATAATCGGCTCAAATCTCTTGAACACCGCATCACAGAATGCCTTGGTGGCTGCCTCAGAAGCGTCCAGGAGGATTCCGTCGCCTTCGCGTTTCAGACGGGAAAATGGAATGCGCAACGGCCCGTTTTTACCCAGCCTTAGCCGGATCACCTTCTTCAGCGCGGTCTGCCTCGCGGCTGCGGCAGGGTCGAACTCTCCGGAATCCGTCCGGTCAAAGAAGTCCTTCACCTCGGCGGCGGTGAAGTCCCTCCGGTTGTCGATCTCACGAAAACAGGCGATCACATGGCGTTCCGCGTTTGCCGCCGACAGGGCACCACACCAAATCTCCTGCTCGGTGGCTGAGGCCTGAAACCGGGCAAACTGCGGGATGGCGCGCTTGGGATATTGCGGGTCATTCACTTCGCCCACATGCCGCTCCCAATCCACGCCATCGAACCATCGTCCCTCTGCGGGGAACGCGGTGTTGATGAGGCTCCACAGAACCTGCTGGACATCCAGCCAATCCTGCGTGTCGTTGCCGTCCTTTGTGCGGGTGTAGTCGCGCCCTTTGCCAAGATTTTGGCGCGGTTGCAGGATGTAGTTCAGCGGAGCCCGGTCGGGGTCGGCCTCCGGCGGGTCCGGCAGCAAGACATTCTCGTCGCAACGATACCATGCCCTCAGAATCGCCAGCGGATCGAGACCTTGACCACGCCTGACTTCCCCATTCGTGCCTGCGCTGAGCGGCGTCGAAGGGCTATTCGTGACCTTCGTGGTTGCCACTCTCTCCAGTTCCTGAAACTCACTTTCCGAAATCGCTTCCGGCAAAGGCCGCCAGCCATAGCGGTCGCCGAGCAAGACGAGAAAATTGGGCTCCGGCGAGATCTCCTGCGCCCGCCGCAGCTCATCGAAGCAGATCCTCATCGTCCGGTGATCCAAGCCAGCCTCGGTCGAGACGCCCCAGCGTAGATCAATGGCCTGGAACTGAAACCCGCTTTTCTGGCAAAGCTCTTCCAGCTTGGGATACACCTCGGCCGCGAGCGCATTGCGCTCGTGCTTCATGTCGCTGAACGTCGAACTGACGAACACGCGGATGACGGGGCGGAGACGGGGGGAGGTGGTTTGATAGGTCATGGTTCATTCCTCCCACAGAGTCGGCAATGGCACGAGCCAAAGCTTGTCGCCAAACGGAATCAGTTTGTCGCCGGTGTAGAGAACCGCCCCGGTGACGAACTTCTCGCCGAGTTGACCCCGCAACTCTTTCAGGGCCGCGAAGTCGGATGTGCCCACGGTGGCGCTGGTTCCATTGAGCAGCACGGCCGTCGTGGCGGCCATGGCCCGCCTGATGGAATCCTGAATGTGTCTCTGAATCATGGTGAGATAGTAACCACTTTGTGGTGATTTTGCGAGCGGCTGTTTTGCCTGTGTTCGGCATCCGGCGAAAGAAAGCGAGAAACAGCCGCGAGTGGGCGATGCCGTGCGCGAGATAAAGCTGCCAGTCCGCGCCGGTGGTGATGGCGTGCTGGTCGAAGAAGGGCGTGAGTTCGCGGCCAGAGCTGAATTTCCGATGCTCTGCCTGGATTTCTTCAACGAAACGGGTGATCCAGCCCGAGGTGTTGTCGCTCCGGGCGTAGGAGACGAAGAAGTCGCGGATGTCAGGTTGGGTGGCCATACATTAATGGAGTGTGACCTAGCCGTACTTCGGGTAGAGCCAGTGCTTGCCGACCTGAGTGCGTGGCTGCTGACACTCGGGGTATATCGCTTCGGGTGGCATGGGTCATTTTTCCGAGACGTGATACATGGGGCCTTTTTTTCGAATGATCGAGAAGCCTGCGAGGCTGACCTGCTCGGGGATCTTTTGGACGTTGTTGCGGTCTTTCTTCTTCTGCGGCTCTTTCAGTTCGGCATAAGGAATGAGCAAATTGTGACTGTGAATCGCGTCCTTACGCTCGCCTAGAATCCATCCGTTCGCTTTTTTGAGCATGACCCACATGTCGTGCTCCTCTTCAGCGAGCATTTCGAGGGTGTTGGGTTCGGAGAGGATTTCAAGCACCTGTTCGTCGGTCAGGATATCCCCGCTGTCGGGAGTTTGGACGATTTGCAGCCCGGCGAGCCCGAGCAACCAGGGAATGCGCATGGCTGCCGCAGTGTTGTCCGCTTTCTGCTCGGGCGGCAGATTGGGGTAGGGGGTGTTATTCGGGTTTTCTCGTTCCGCGAGCGGGATGTAAGACAGGTGGATGGCCGGGGCGAGTTTCTCCGCAAGGCATTGGAATTCCGCATCGTGAGTAAGGATCGCCTTGAAGGCGGCGGCGCCTTTCTGCCGGATTTTGCCCTTCGAGTCGCGAATATCGTCCACATTCATCGCGAGGACGGCATCGCTGGGGAGGTCGGAAGGGAGATAGCGGGTACGGCCTGCGGCGTTGCCGCGAATGGCCAACACGATCTTCTCGAACGAGCGAGATCCGTTGGTGTAACGCGGCGTTTCGAGCAATGCGGAGAGGAGTCCGGGATCCATCTCAAGCCGCTGGTCAGGTTTCAATTTCAGCTTTGCACGCAGGAGGAGGGCGCGACGAAGGGGGTAGCTGACGTCGTCTGGATTGGGGTCTTGTCCACCGTTCCAGTCACGTTTGATCTGCTGGTTCGGCCCAAGGATGTTGAGGGTGCCGTGAAGGCGGCTCATGAAGTCAGGGCCTTTTGCGAGCTTGAAGTTGTTCCAATCGGCGGTTTGCTCGGGGGTGAGGGTGCCTTCTGTGGGCGGCTTGGGGCCGAAGTGCTCGGCGTCATCGCTGGTGCCGCCGGCGAAAACAAAGATACAACGGCCAAGCGGATGGGTGATCTGGCCTTCCTGGAAGACACCGTCGTTCATGGGGGCAAGCAACAGTTTGAGCCATTTGTATTGGTCCGAGTCGAATTCGTCCCAGAAGACGACCGGCAGCTTGCCGCGAAGCACCTCGTCGCGGACCTGATGGAGGGCGCCGGCCAAGTCGGCTTCGTCGAATTGCGAAAGGTTGAATTTGCATATCTTGCCCTCATCGCCGAGCACCTGCCCGGCAATCTGTTCAATGCCGAAGGATTTGCCGGCACCGGGAGGGCCAAAGACGGCGAGGGAGAGGGGTTTGGTGTCTTTGCCTGCTTTGTAGGTTCGGATGAGGGTCTTGAAATTACGGAGCGCTTCGATTTCGCTGCGGTCGGCGGTGAGGAGTTCCCCGAAACAGGCATGAGGGATGGCGCGCAATTCGCGTTTGCCGGTGAGCGCAAAACGCCGGGCCAGGCCGTGGAGCGGACTTCCCTGTGAACCGCAGGCGGCGATGCGCCAGCAGGAATCCGGCTCTCGGATTCTTTGAGCCGGGATTTCGACATCGCCGAAGTTCCCGAACACATCGCGCTTAAGACCGTCGAATGCGGATGGATCGTTACGCAGTACCCGGGCCATACGGGCGGAAGGAATCCCGGGTTCAGTATTATTCTCTGTTGCATCGACTGGGCCGTGCCCGAGTACGTGGAGCAGGCGCATGGCGAGAAGCCCGCGCGGTATCGCAGCGGCGATGGCCATGATCCGATCCTGCCCTAAAGCCAGTTGCGCGGCAAGTGCAGCGGACATGGCACACGCGGATCCGTAGACGTCGCCGTCGATGTGATGCTCCTGAGCCCACTCCCCTTCCATGTGGACGGGGTCAAAGATGAGACGGTAGGTGGCGTCATTCGAGGCGTCGGTTGTTCTGCTGCGCCAGACGGCACCTTCGCCGTGTATGGTAACCACCACGTCACGGCAGGAACGGAGATCGGCAAGGGTCGGGTTGAATTCGAGTTCGCGTGCGATCTCCAGGGCCGTGCGCTCCCAAGAGACGCGGCAACTCACGCGTACCGCTTCGGTACGGAGCCGGCTGAGCGAGAGCAGTACAACCGACCGGGCGGGGACTCCGGCGCAGACTCCACGCCACCAGAGTTCGCCTCGGCAGAAGGGGGGGGCCATTTTCCAAACCACGGTTGCATCCGGTCGCATCCAAAATGGTTCATGCGGAAGCGTTTCTCCATGCGGGTGCCGGTAGCAATTGGCGTGATCCACCAAGACGAGCACGCCGGGATTGTAGCCATCAGGAATCGGGGCCGGGCCTTCCGGCTTGGGGAAAACAAAGCTGGCATCGCAGACGCCCGAACCAATGGAGCGCCCGACGCGCCAGATTTTAGTCTTATCGCCCTTGTCAGCGAAACGCTCTCCCAGCGGACAAGGACGCCAGACGCCGAAGGTGGGCGGAGCGACGAGATTGCTTGAAATGTGGGCGGTCTTAATTAAGGAAACTTGCGGTGCTTTTTCCAATTGGTTGATTTCGATTTTCGCTTTCAGCTCGCTCTCAGACAATTCCTGCTTCGCTACAGCCAAAGCCTTTTCCGCAACCGGTACGAACGCCATATTCTCCTTAACCCATGCAGCGAGCATACGCTGAACAAGCCCGGCTCCACCGAGGCTATGGCGCATCGTGGTGCGTGTGCCGGGCGGCGGGTTGTCTGCGCCGGAGTGGAGGTAAATGTCAAAGTCAGAGCCGGCGTCGCCTGCAACGAGGATATCAAAGATCGGTTTCGTTTCACGCATTTGGATACTCCTATGATTTATAGACTATAACCCACCCGACGTTAATACGCACGCCCAAACTTTGGACCTGTCGGGCCGTAACCCGGGACACAATCTCACCATTCAGCCATTACGAACAACTGGATTTCTATGGGCCGTGTTAGCACGTAAGGCCCTAATCGCCGCACCACCTGCCGGCAGCGGGCTTGTAACGCCCGCTGTACTGTCTTTGATCCACCATGGCAATACCACACATCCCCGCAACGCCCTCCGGGGGGCGTCACGCACGCAGGTGTCCGAGCGGGATCGCAAACAGGCGATCACTCTGCCATGCGCTTACTCAAGGATTCGGTTTTTGAGACGCCGGAGCTGCAGGATCCGTTTTTCAAGCAGCCAGACCAGCCACGCGTCTTTCGTCACCAGATCGTTCTCCAGATCGCTCCATGTGCTGGCGGCGTCGATGAAGGCGCGGCAATAGGCCTCCCACGCCTGCTGGGTGACGGCGAAAGCCGCGGCGTCCGGCAGCATCCCGCCCTGACCTCCGGATTCGATCAGGGCGGTCACCTCGCCGCGCAGGCGCCGGTACTCGTCCCATGTCCGGCGCTCATCACCGGGTATCGGCGTCAGCATCCCTTCCTCAAGCAGCATCAGGTCGAGCGCCATGTCCTGCAGCAGGGCGTTCTCGTGTGCGGCGTGTCGGAGCCGACCGCCGGGGCCCAAGAAATGCGTCTCGCTGGCGGTTTGCAGGGCGACGAACCGCTTGCCGCAACGATAGGCGTCGCGATGCTCGCTGTACGCCGAACGCCTGCGCTCGTGGTAGGCCAGATAGCGACCGATCTCGCGCGGCGTGTCGAAAGCGATCCCGGCGGTGCCCGCAGCAAAGAGATCGCCGACATTCTGATCCCACGTACAATGCTCCTGCGCATAGAGATATGCGTGCCGCAGGTTCGCATAGAGGGCGTCGCGTCCGCCGCCGCTCCTGGCCAGTATCCGCTGGAAAAAGTCCCAACGGAAAGCGGGGTCGTGCGCGTAATGCCAGGCGAGGCTGAGCAGGTACCCCGGTTCGCCGTCTCCCCACAAATCGAGATCGACCTCTTCCGTGTCCCAGTATGCCCTCCGATCGCCCCAATCGAATGGTGTGGACGCGCTGAGGTAAAGGGTTAGCTCGATCTTGGGCTCGCCCTCAAGCCGCAGGCCGGGATGGGCCGCCTTGACGCTCTGGTAGATATCCTGCGCGCGCACGGGATCGGCCGAAAAAAAGCTACGCGGATTGAAGACCAGCAGGTCCAGGACACGCTCCAGACTCTGCGGATCGCCCTGGCGCGCGAGCGCCTCCAACCGTCGCACCTCTTGTTCATGCGCTTCCAGCAACGTGCGCGCAAGCTCCGGCGGCGTCCACTCCTGAGCCGTACCGCGGGGATACGCGCAGATGCGCATCAGATCGCTGGACCGATATTCAACAAAGAGTATCATCTCGTAAGGATCGCGTTCAGGACGCAAGGTCGCCGCCACATGGCGCCGGACATCCGGCGCGGGAACCTCCGGCAGCAGCCGCGCGAAGAGTCTGGTGAAGGCGGCGTCGGCGCGATCCGTATCGCTGTACGGACGAAACAGGTTCTGTTCCGTCCGCCGCGACTCCTCCGCCTGCCCGCCCTTATCGTCCGGCGCTCGCCCCAACGCCTCCAACCGACGGGCGCAGACGTGTTCGATGAGTGCCACGGTTCGCTCGCAAATCTGCTCCTGCAGCAACATGATGGCGATCAACACGCCCGAGCCGCCATGCCTGTTGCGGAGAACCGCATATCGCTCGGCATGGCGCTTGGCGGCGTCATACGCCTCTTCGACGAGCAGCCGGATATCGGCGGGATACGGCGCTGCGCACATGCGCAGCCGCTCCTGCCGCGCCTGCTCCTGGTCGCGGCTCTCGGCATAGAGGCGGCGCTCCATGGCGGCCGTGCATTGAAACCACGAGGTGGACGCCTCTTCGTCCGGACTTTCGGATGCGGTGTCATCACCGCATCCGGGAACATCATCGGGGGTGCGGAAGCGCCACAGGTTGAAGCGCAAGCGCCGCCAGCGGGAGAGCGAACGAGCATCAACCGGTGTCTGCTTGCCGTCCAACCTTTCGATTTGTGTATGTACGGCCACGGTTTTCAGGCAGCGCTCCTTTGTCCAGGTCTCGCCCTCCTCATTCTCGGCGCTGGTCACGACCGCTTCGGCCCGGCCGTCGCCGTCCACATCGGCCAGCCGCAGCCACCAGCAATCCGGCTTGAAGAAATCTTCCAGCATGCCGTTGATCGTGCCGATCCACAGACAGCGTCCTGTCCGGTCCACGATACTCGCTTCACCTGAGACTCCATAGATACGACCGTTACCGAGCGTGTAAACAATAAAGAGATCCGCCCATTCGTTGGTCGCGATTTGGACGGGGATGGCAGCCACGGTTTCGCGTTGGACATTGCCATTAGGGTACATCACCAATAAATCCGCATTTTCCCATCCAAAGTAATAGTCAAACGTCCCGTCCCGGTATGTGAAACGGCGTGTCGGCACCGGATCGGCCCGTGCCGAGACCCAAAGCGCTGCAAGCAGCGCGATCACCGCCGCCGTCACGCCTGCCAGTCCCCACAGCGCGAGCCGCCGCAATTTCCGAAGTAGTTGGCTTCGCTCGGTCATGTATGGTTAGCTTCCTTTACCTGCAATCCACGCGTGCTCTTACCTCAGCGGGCTTGTAACGCCCGCTGTACTTGTGTCTCGGTACAGCAGGCGCTACGAGCCTGAGCGAGTACGCTCGCAGTCAGGCGAGCCTGCTGCCATTTTGCTCACATGGTGCAGAAAGAACGCCGCATCCCAAAAACTGAGGGATTCCTGCTCGCGCAGCGGGAGGAACCGTTGGACGTCCTGTCGGGCCACGGCCCAGTCAATCCGCTCAATGGCTGTCCGTAGATTCGCGATCAGCCACGGCCCTGTCACGCTCGTCTGCTGGTCCGCCCATGGTCCCTGTTGGCGAAGGGCGTTGCGCAGCAACTCCAGATCGGGCCGGACGCCACGCGCCACATACCACACGAAATCATACCAGTCGCGCCCTTTGACGTAGGATCGGCAGAGCAGCGCGTGCAATTTGAGAGCGAAACTCGATTCAAGGGTCTGGGTTGTCAGGGGCGCCGTCACGGGAAAGGTGATGTAGCTGGTGGTGAAGGCCGAACCGGCCGGCGGGTTGGTGTCGATCTCCAGCTTGATGCGGAGTTTGCGGGCGTGATACCGCTCGAAGGGCAAGTCCAGCATCAGGAGCTTCCCGATGGAGTCGGTCTTGAGAAAGGCCTTACGAACGGCCGATGCAGCCTCGGCCTTGTCCTGCACCTCAAAGGCAATGCCTTCCTGGGCGCAGTCCCGTCGAACGGACTCCAGATAACCCTGCCAGCGGAAGGCCGGGGCGGGCCGCTTGAGCAGGAAATCCAAATCCTCCGAGAATCGGTTGATCCCGTTGACGATCCGCAGGCAGGTGCCGCCGTGAAAGATGGCTTCCGCAAACAGGCCGGCACGCGAAAGACTGGTCAGCACATAGTGCTGCATCATCTCCTGCAACACGTTGTCCTGTTCCACCGCGTTCGATGGCGCGTACTCGCGCAGTTTTGCGCTCAAAACCCTATCCAGCATGACGGACCGATCCTTTCAATCCCTGCAGGTAAGCGCGCACCCGCCGACTGCGAAAACTCTCCAGAAGCTCGTCCATCCCCTCGAATGAGAGTGCGCCCAGGTCGTCTGCCTCGATGCGCAGCGATTCGGTCAGGTAACTCATGCCGTTCTGGTCCCACGTGATTGACTTGTTGAGATAGACCAAGTCGGCGATCGCGCGGAGGGGGGTGGCGATGAACGCCCAGGCATTGCGCGACACCTCCACAGCCTCCACACCGGCCCGGGGCGCGCGCACCGGCACCCGGTGGAAACTGAACACCCCTGCCGGCGTGTGAAACTCCCGACTGCGCGCGACTGTGATGCTGCTGACCTGATAGACCGCCTCGGGGATCAGTCCGTGATGCGCCAGGGCGGACTCCAAACTGACATGGGACGGTGCGTGCAGGCTGGCGGCCAGCACAAACGGATGCGGCTCGGTTTTCCGATACGGCGGTGCCAGCACAAACAGCCCAGGTTTCAGGCGCAGGATTTCACCCGCTTGACTGGCCCGATGCACCAGCAATGCGCGCGCACCGGCAGACCCATCCGGAAACAGGTTTGCGACAACCGTTTCATCGAACAACCCGCCCGGCGGAGCCAACTTCAATACGTGTTCGGTCAGTTTCTGCATTTGTGCAGCTACATTACTCGTTTCGTAATCCGTGCGCAAGACTATATCGTATATCCATGATGCCAACCTCTTCTTCTCGCTGCCTGCTGCTCTTCCGTTCGCCTCAGCGGGCTTGTAACGCCCGCTGTACTTGGCCTCCCGGTACAGCAGGCGCTACCTGCCTGAGCGAGTACGCTCGCAGTCAGGCGAGCCTGCTGCCATGGCGCGTGAGTGTCAAGCGCCAGTCGCTTCGCCTCAGCGGGTTCACAGCCCCCGCTGTACTCTCTCTTTCTCTGTAGATGTCTATTCCTGCTGCTGGCTCTGGATGAACGCGACCAGTTCCTGGAACAGGGCCGGATCGTCGCGCTGGAGTCTGGCGGCGATCTCCTGGAATCTGGACTGATCGCGCATGATCTCTTCAAGCACGGCGCGCAGTTTGGGCGAGGGACCGCTTCCGGTCTGCCCGCCCGCTCCTCCAAGATCGACCCCGTGCCGCCCGGCCAGTTCTGCAAGTGTGGCGCGGATCTCGTCCTCAGGCTTTCCCATCGACTGGAGTAGGCTGGCATAGTTTCCGAACGCCGGCTGCAAATGCGGGTGTGGATGCCCGGAGTCACGGGTGAACTTCAGGAAGATTTCCACCATTCGCCGCATCAGGGGTTCCGCGTCCGCGAGCCGGTTGGTGGCCTTAAGCAACTGAGCCAAGTTGTTGAGGTCTATGGCGACGGACGGATGGTTCTCCCCGTAGCTTTGCTCATCGATCTTGAGGGCGCGGCGCATCAGGGGTTCCGCGTCCGCGAGCCGGTTGGTGGCCTGAAGCAACTGAGCCAAGTTGTTGAGGCGAATGGCGACGGACGGATGGTTCTCCCCGTAGCTTTGCTCATCGATCTTGAGGGCGCGGCGCATCAGGGGTTCCGCGTCCGCGAGCCGGTTGGTGGCCTG
>VGWG01000068.1 GCA_016873675.1 Lentisphaerota bacterium
GCGTTGCCGCCCGACGTTCAGCCCATCCTTCTTTCGATTCGCTCATGCCGATTGCTCCTTTCAAGCACCAGTATCGGCGACCTGATGTTTAAAAGGAAGATGCGGTTGGTGAGACGCTTACGGAGGAGTGATCGGGTTCATCGCCGGAGGAATCGTGACGGTCCCGGTATTCCTGGTCACCCAGAACTTCGGTGATCCAGGGCACTACGTCTACTACGCCTGCGAAGGAGGAAATGAGGCTTGCTCGTTTCTGGTCGGCGCCCCTTTCTGGCTCGTCGAGGGCGTCTTCTGGCGCTGGCCCAGATCGCTATTCAGTTGAAAGGCAAACGAGGACGCAGAACCGTAGCACTTTTCTCGGTCATCTCCTGGGCGGTATTGGCCGCAATCCCTTCGGGGGCCTTCCAGGGTGCCTGGCGGTCAATCGCAGTGCTTGCGTGGCGCATTGAGAGCCCGGTCATTGCATTCTTCCCAAATGCTAGTACCGCATTGAAGAGAATCCACAGTCCGATGAGTTTGATTCCGACGATGGCCAAGTCGCGATTCGCTGTTGTCATCATGTTCTCCAGTTCCAACGTCAGCGCTCAACAGGCGTCGCGTTAGCAGCGCCTGTTGCAGCGCTTTGTTCGGCTTTCCCAATTATCAGCCATGCAATAGCGTCCCATCGGAACTTGCCCTTTTCCGAAGCGATGTACAACTTCTCCATGGAGACGTTTGTGATGCGCAATCCGTGTGCGCTTAAGGCTTCATCCATTTCGCGCACCACAGTGGTGTTCAAAATGGCCGTATGGACAAGCTGGTACATGGTTTGGGTTAGTCGGTTAGGTGTCTCTGTTCCCCCCAACCACATCCAGCCATTCGCGTCGTGTCTCGTGGGGTACTTCTGAATGACCACGGTATCCTTCAACTGACGGATGACCTCCTCCTGCAACGCGCCTGTACGATGGGCAGCGCCGAGGCATACATGTTTGATGATCGGTGCTGCCTCCGCCCTATAGATGGCGTCAATAGTTGTCCTGAAGGAAGCGCCGTTCGTCTTTCCGCCCTCGCAAGGAACGATGATCCATCCGAAGTAGGGGTTTGTCTCTGCGGGTGGAGCGTGTTGGATTTGTTTCGCACGCCACAATAAAGGAGCGTTTGATTGGGCGAAGGCACTGACGCAGAGAAGAAACCAGCAACCTGTCATTGTCAAAAGTGATTTCATAGATTGCGCCATTCAGGCCCGTCCCTAATCCGCCCCCCCCCCTCGGACGTCGCGTCAGCGACGTACCGAGCAAGGGCGTGTTCGCTCAGATTTGTTCGTGCAGTTCCTCCCGTGTGAGCTGGCAGTCCCGGAGAATCTGAGCAAGGAGACCGCGGCCAATCGTCTCGCCGCGGTGCATGGGAACAACGGTGCAGCGGCCGTCCGGATGGCGGAGGAAGTGATGGCTGCCGTTGACACGAATGAGATCGAACCCAAGACGACGCAACGCCTTGAGGAGGTGCGCACCGGTGATTGCGGGAAATGTGCTCATGCCATGACTGCCACGCGCTGAACGCCCACGAACTGATTGGAGACCGGCTCCTCAACCTCCAGACACAGTTCGATGGCTTCCTTGATCCGCTTCATGAGAACGTCAAGCGACTTGGCTTGCGTGTGGCAGCCCCGCAAGGCGGGCACCGAAGCGACAAAATACCCGTCTTCGTCCTGCTCAATCACGACGTTGAATTCTCTCTTCATCAATCTACCTCCGTGTTTCAGAATCAACTCTACCACTCTATCTCGGCGCCTTCAATCTTTTGGTGGCCAACAGGGTGATTCTCGATATACCTCACACTCTTTCCTCTTTTCCAAGCACTTGCGGAAGCGTTTTGAGGCTTTGCGTCCCTGCACGGGATCACCGATATAGCTCAACCCGACCCACTCAACCCGGCCGTGACGGGGCGAAATTCACCCCGCCACGTCGGAAAGGGTACCGATAACGGGCGGGCGGGTCAAGCGGAATGAAAGGGAACGGAAGGGAGTGGAGCGGGCGAAGGGAATCGAACCCTCGTGTTGAGCTTGGGAAGCTCACATTCTGCCATTGAATTACGCCCGCAGAAGAATGGGAGAGAGTGTACCCTGCCGGACGCTTGGCGTCCAGCGGAAAATTACTTTTTGCCGTCCAGCTTGTCGGTCACGGTTCCGAAGCGGATGGTCTCGCGGGTTTCGAGGCGGTCTAGTTTGCCGTCACGAATCCAAGCGATGCGATCGGAAATCTTAAGCATCTTCACGTCGTGTGTCGCGGTGATGATCGTGCATCCGTGGTCGCGTTGCAGGGCGGCCAGGAGCTCGATCACCTCTTGGCCGGTCCGGGTGTCGAGGTTGCCGGTCGGCTCGTCGGCCAGGATCACCGAGGGCTTGTTGACCAGGGCGCGGGCGATGGCGACGCGCTGCTGCTGCCCGCCCGACAATTGCATGGGCAGGTGGTCGAGCCGGTGACCCAACCCGACCTGACGGAGCACCTCCTCGGCGGCGGCGGTGGCCTCGTCGGGAGACGCGCCCCGGAGGACGGCCGGCAGGGCGACATTTTCACGGGCGCTCATCACCGTGATCAAGTTGTAGGACTGAAAGATGTAGCCGATTTTGTTGCAGCGCACCCATGCCTGCTTCTCCTCGGGCATCTGGAAGAGGTCCTCGCCCATGAAGTGGATCGTCCCCGAGGTCGGGATGTCGAGCGCGCCGATCATGTTGAAGAACGTGGATTTGCCGGAGCCTGACGGGCCCATGATGGACAGGTACTCCCCCTCGTAGATATCGAGCGAGACGCCCTTCAGCGCCCACACCTCCTCCGCCCCGAGCGTATAGCGGCGGGTGACATTCTCGGCTCGCGCAATCACGTGCTTGGCATCACTCATGTTCGTTCCCGCTCCATCGCCTCGGGGTTAGTGGACTTCCTCTTCATGCAGGTTCATCTGATCCGGCGTGGTGACCTGGGTGATCATACCGTCCTCGATCCACATGATACGGTCGGACTTCTTCAGCATCTTCAGGTCATGGGTTGCCGCAATGACGGTCACCCCCAGATCATTGCACAATTTACGGAACAGCAGGATGATCTCCTCGCCGGTCTTGAGGTCGAGGTTGGCGGTCGGCTCATCGGCCAGCAAAATGTCCGGCGAGTTGGCCAGGGCCCGGGCGATGGCTACGCGCTGCTGCTGCCCGCCCGACATTTCGGACGGCTTGTGGAGCGCCCGGCCGCCGAGACCGACGAGATCGAGGATGTGCAGCGCCTTCTCGCGCGACTCCTCGCCATCGAGTCCCGCGAACGCCATGGGCAGCATGACGTTCTCAATGCACGACATCACCTGGATCAGGTTATACGACTGGAAGATGTAACCCACTTTGCGGCAGCGCAGCCAGGCCAGTTCGTAGGGATCGAGCTGGGCAATATCGACCTGGTCAATGTAGACCTTGCCCTCCGTCGGCTTGTCCAGTCCGCCGATCATGTTGAACAGCGTGGACTTGCCCGAGCCCGAAGGCCCCATGATCGAGAGGTACTCGCCCCGAATGATATCGACCGTCGCCCCGCGCAGCGCATGGGCTTCGGTATCGCCCATCCGGTACACCTTGTGCACATCAACGGCGCGGATGACAAAGCCACTGCGGGCCGAGGCATCGGCATTCTCAAAAAACAATTCGCGATTGAAGGCCATGCACGTGTCTCCCCTCGTCATCCTCAGACGTTTGAACGCAATGCCGAGGCCGGCACCATCCGGGCTGCAAAGTTTGCCGGGTAAATCGCCGCCGTCATGGATAACACCGTCCCCACGACCACGCACCCGGCACACGACAGCGTCAGCCGCAGATAGGGCAGTTCCTGAAACATCAGGCCAAAGCCGAAAATCCAGCCGTAGATAAGGATCGGAATCAGCGCGCCCAGCAGCATCCCCACCACTGAGCCGGCAAACCCGACGAGCGCGCTCTCGATGAGAAACAGGCGGCGGATGAAGGACGACAGCGCGCCGAGGCACTTCATGGTGCCGATCTCGCGAATCCGTTCGGTCACCGACATCAGCAGCGCGTTGGAGATGCTGATGATCGTGACGAGCAACGAGATGACCGCCACCCAGATCGTGCGGAACTTCGCCTGCTCGGCCTTCTCCTGCATCCGCGCCATCTGCTGCTCGGTCTCCGGGCCGAACAACAAATCACGCTTCACGCCTTCGGGTGCCTGTCCCGCATAGGTGCGGCTCTCGACGGCATCGAGCATGCCGATGCGCGTCATGCCGCGCGTGAGATCACCGAGCGCGTGGGGAGCGGCCGCGTCCTGACCGAGCACCACCAGCAGATACGCCCCTGCGCCCACGTTCTGGGGCGTGCAGGACACACCGCGCTTCGTCCGTCCACCGGTGATTCGGATCGCCTCAAACGGCATCGCATCCAGACGATCCAGAAAAAGCTGCTCGGTGCGATTCATCGCGCCGCACACCGCGACCGCCAGGATCTTGCCCGAGGCCGACCCGACTTCGCGCTGGGTCAGCGACTCCATCAACGTCACAATCTGCCGGGTTTCCTTCTCGCGGGCCAGCGACGAGCTGATCAACTGGCCGGCTACATTGCTCATCAGGAACGCAATGCCCAACACCACGCCGCTCACCGTCACCAGCGAGCGGCCCAGGCGGATGCGAATGCCCTGTATCGCGATCTGAAGCGCCCGGCTCATCGGAAGCCTGACTTGTCTGCCTATCTGTTCTCTCATACCAGCACAACCTGTTTGTTGTCGAAATCCATGATCCTGCGTTGACCCTGCGCGTCTAAAACAGCGTGCCCGACACCGCGCTCTTGATCAAATTGCACGCCACGCCGATCAGCGCAATCAGCCCGACACCCGTCCCATATCCGGCCAGCAGCACCGGAACCATCTGCAAGAAACGCTGCGATCCGAACTTGCGATGAAAATAAAATTTCCCGATCAGTGCGCCAATCACGATGAAAATGAATCCATGGGGCATCCCGCCAACCGAATTGACAAACCCGAAAATGGCCATGATCGGCAATCGAAAGATGGTGAGGACAGCAAAAACGATCAGCGAGAAGGAGAACGAGCCGCCAATCACCCACGGATGCAGCGCCTGGAAAAAGAGCGGCTGGCCGCCCTCAACCTCGAGGGTTGCCGACCACATCAGCATGGTGTTCTTCGCGTTCAGTTCCCACATCTTCTGGGCAAAGGGGTAGAGATCCGACGGGATCACACCGCTTTTCCAGATGAACGCCCAGAACAACAGACTGAGCACAAACGCCAGCGGCAGGGTAAGCGCCGTGGACTTCACATAGGAGAAGAAGTTCGTCCCCGTCAACTCCTTGGTTCGGAATGCGGCCGACTGACCGGCAAACTGATCCACCGGGATCGGCGCCATCCAGATGTCGATCCCCTTGTATCCTGACAGAATAATCGCCGCCTCCTTCAACATCGGGATGGTCGCCGCCTGGCCGCAAATGCCAATCAGCCGGGCGTCGATATAGGACATAATCGGCGTGTACACGAGGGTGAACAGGAGGAGGAAGTAGACCGGAAACTCAGGCACCAGCCGATTCGAGACAGCCACAACGCAGAACGAGGCGACCACGTAAATGGCCACGGCTATCCACGGCGAGAAGTCGCCGCGCCCGGGCGGCGTCGCCCACAGGCTCTTGCGATCCCGGTTGCGCGCACCCGCATCCCGTTGATCCTTCTTGCTTTTCCGGAGCATCCGCACGACATCGCGCCCCGTCTGATAAAACGAGATCATGGCGATGCTCAAGGTGACGCCCAGTCCGAAACTCCACCAGAAATCGATGGAATTTCCAAATGTCGTTGAGATGGTGTCCATGCCCGGCTGCCAGCGGGTCAGTATCCCGAGCTTGTACAGAATGGGGTTCAGGATGAGCGTCAGCACGAGGCCGCACCCGGAGCCGACCACGGCCCAGAACGGAATGATCATGCCGGCCAGCAGCAAGCCGAGGTCGATGACCATGCCAAACGGCGTGGCCGGCAGCACGCCCTCCGTGAGCCGCGTCATGTCATACCACGGCAGCGGCAGAATCAGAACGGGCTTGTTGAGCAGCGCGCCCGTGACCAACGGGACACCGATCTGGATGATGCCGAAGCACAGCCCCAGCACCGATCCCAGCGAAAACACCTTCCATTTCCAGGTCGCCTTCTTCTCGCCCGCTTCCGCTAGCGCCATGGCACCGCTAGCGGAGACAGAGGCCATGGGAAAGGGAAGCCGCTCGATGTCCGACGTGACGCGGAAAAAGAAATACCCGAGGGTGTAGCTGCGCAGCGTTCCGATGATAGACAAGAAGATCATCAGCATGATCGGAATGAGCCAATCGGCATGGAACAGATTCCGCTCCAGAATCGCGGCACTCGTGGGTCCGGGCGCATACCAACTGGGAAACTTGCCGATGAGGCCCATGTCACGCGCCGCATCGGAACGGATCAGATACTGTCGCCAGATCAGGTCCGCGATCGGACCGCCTGATGACATGGCCCCCGCCACGCCGAGCAGCACGACCAGCTCCTGCTTGCTCAGGGTCTTCATGGCGCGCCGGGTCACTTCCGAGAAGATGATCAGGGTCACCCAAGACGCGGCGATGCCGCCGCCGGTCATCAGGCTCAGATAGATCGTGCCGGGCATCATCAGCAACCCGCAAAACAGGGCGCCGACGACGGTGACCCAGGTAAACCCGTTTTTGAATTCGGAGGGCTCGTCGATGATCGAGCGGTACATCTCCAGCTCGGCATCGCCGCTCTTCCGTCTCTGCTCATCCGCCATGGGACTCTCCCTCCGCTCGCGCGTTCTGGATCAACGTCTTCGCTTCCGCATACATCTCGCTTCGCTCCTGTTCCGTTGCCGCCCGCCAATTCAGAAACTGCTTGCGCAGCAGGCTCATGAACGGCTTGATGGTGCGCTCCCACGAGGCGGTGGTGCCGCTGAGGCGAACCATGCGGACCCGGGCGATGAACTCCTGCGTCTCGGCGTCGGTGGGCAGCAGAACCTCGACCCGCTGCGAAACCCCGAGGTCATAGGGCTTCAGCCAGACCGTCGCCACAACAGCGGGTATGGCGCCCACCTTCGCCGCATCGCCGGAACACGGGCGCAGAACGACCTCGGGCTTCGACGAGAAGAATTGCCCGGCCCCTCCCTCGCCATGCGCGTCGAGCCAGCGATGCATGTAGCTGAGGACCGCCACGCGGTCATACGGCGTGAACGTGAACGGCAGGTCAAATTCCAAGGCGTCATTCACGATGGGAGGCATCTTCCACTCCCGGGTTTCGGATGGCGCGGCCAGCCTGGCGGCGCTGCGCGCGGGAATGATGGTCGACAGCAGAACCGAGCAGACAATGGCCAGCGAGGCGTAAATCGTCTCGATCGAGCTGTAATTCATGTTCATCCCCCGCGTCAGGTTCAGGGCGGTGAGCGCACGGCCGACGCCCTGGCTGAGCAGGTACCCCATCATGGCCCCCACCACCGCATACACGGCCGCCTCGGCCATGAACATGAAGAAGACGTGATTCGGGGCAATGCCCACGGCGTTGTAGACATAGATCTCCCCGCGCCGTTCGTAGACCGATCCGCGCATGGTGCTGAAGACCGTGAGCGCGGCAATGATAATCGGTATCAGAATCTGCAACACGCCTTCAAACGTCTTGGCCCGAATCCGCGAGCCGTAGTAGGCAATGCCCTCCACGCCATAAAATGCAGGCTCGGCGACACGCTCCAAATAATCGTCCACCAGCCGCTTCTGGTCGCGGAAGTCCACCGGATCGAGCGTCCCGGCAATCTGCGGCATCGTGTACGGCGACTTCGGGAAGGCGATCTGACACGACATGATCTTCGCCTGTTCGTTTTTCGGGGTCGGGTGCTTGTTGACCACGATCACGTCGCCGCCCAGCAATCGCCGCACATCCTCGGGGAGAATCGCCGCGCCCGTCTGATCGGTGCCCAGGGCCTGAATGGAGTTCAGGTCATAGGGAAGGATGCTCTTGCCATCCATCCCCACATATTCCGTCAGCGTGATCGCATCGATGATCCCCGTCACCTGATAGGCTTCGCCCCGTATCTCCACGACCACATTGGTCAGTCTGAGATCGTCATCGCTGATGTCCAGCGCGCGCGCCACCGTGTCGGGCACAATCACCGACGGCATCGAATTGTAGCCGGCGGCCACAGCCGCCTCGCGCTCGGTCTTGGTTTCCGGAGGCCGGACAAACCACCGGCTGTTCGCGGTGAGATGCTTGTCGAGGCCCGAGAACATCGGTTCGCGCCACTCCATCATCACCGAACCGCTGACTTTGGTCCTCTTCTTGATGATTCGCTCGCCGAGCGGGTAGGCGCGGTCAATCTCGATTTCCGGATTCTGCAGCGCGTTTGGATTCAGCGGCGACACCAGCCAGGAGTGGACGGTCACCGGGTAGCGTCGCGCATAGAGGTTGCGAATATTGCCGACCTCACCTTCGGTCAACGGCAGAAATCCGCGTTTCTGAATCTGCAAGCCATTCCACGGCGTCCGCCCCGTCACATTCTCGATGTTCACCAAGTCGGATGAAACCGAGGTGAAGCAGATCATCACAAACGTAATGAGGATCAGCGTGATACACGTCAGACTCGTCCGCACCTTGCGCCGTCGCATGTTATTCAGTCCAAGCATAAAAGCGGTGCCGATCACGCCGCTGCGATTGATGTCGGCGCCCTCGACCCGGCCCTCCTTGCTCCGCAGTTCTTTGATGTTCTGCTTGAACTTTCCGGCCACCATGATCATGACGATCAGCGTCAACAGGAACATCACGAAACCGATCAGGATCATCAGGGATGAGCGCACCATTTGAAACGCCGGGTGCATCACGCGCAGGAGGCCGAAGACCACGAGAAAGACTGCGGCCATCGCCAGCAACTGCCTGCGGATATCGGTGAATCCGAAGACCAGTTTTTCAAAGAAGAACACAAACGGAACCAGCAACCCGAGATACCAGATAATGCCATGGACGGCCTGGGAGATGCGCGACCGGATGACCGGATGGTTGTTGATCGCGTAAGACAGACTGCGCCCGGCATTCAACAGCGCATCCAGATTCAGGAATTTTGCCCGGTCGCCACGGGCCTGATCCAGCCAGCTGTGTCCGCGCTCGTAAAATTCAAGCATCCGTTCATCCGCCATCCGGTAGGCCTTCTGTAATTGTAATCGCCGCCCGTGCGTGAAGAGCATCGATTCGGCGGCATCGAAATGGATGAATCGGATCAGCGCGGTGTCCGCCGCGAGATAGCCACGCCCCTGGATGTCTGACTCCACGTTGCGTTTCGCCGGATCGGGGTCCACGTTCAGCATAAACGCGCGGTAGGTCTGGACCTGCGGGTTATCCGGAGATCCGTCGAGCAACCCCACATTGAACCGGAAATCGGGCGACAAAAAGATGCCGGACCCGTCGGTGCGCATCTTCGACGGCGCGGAGTACCCCTGGCTCGCCAGAAAACTGACGCCGGCAAACGACCGCATGGTCCGCGGGTTAGACCGATCAGGAAACCCGACATGTGAACAACGGAACATGGCGATGTTGACGAGTCGCGCGCCATTCAGCGAGGCGGCCATGAGGCCTGTAATCGCCTCGGTCTGAAACACCCCCTGCGCCGACAACCCCGCGTCCTTGAAATACATCACCCGCCCTGAATCGTCATACCGTGCCGCATCGGCGCGCGTTCCCGCGCTGAGAATCGCCTCACGGTGGTAGAAGCCGTAAGGGTTCACCGCCAGCGGCGGATAGAGATGGACACCCGCCGTCTGGGTCACCGAGGGTTGAAATCCACTCACCACCCTCACAAACGTGTTGGCGACCATCGGATGCGAGGGCAGCATCTGGCCGGTGCCGACCGTGCCGAACGCATAGCCTCTCCATTCGGAAATATGACCCTTCCGATCCAGGGGAATCTTCTGAAATTCAAAGCGCCCGTAGGCCGTTTCCAGCAGAACCGGGGCGAGCACCTCCAACTGACTCACCGGCACCCCATGCGCCACGGGCCGGATCTCGTTCTCCGGGGTGCCGATTTTTTCCGGCTTAAAGGCGTAGTTATCGACCGAAAAAGCCAACTGCCCGAACAGTGTCCAGGCCATCGAGGCGCGGACAGGTCCGCCGACCGACCGGTTGGGCGACGCGCGGCTGCCGCTGGCATCCGCCTTGCCCCAGTAAATCACCGACCAGCTCGGCTGGTCGCCCGTGCGCGGAACACGATCCTGAAGCGTGTTGGCCAGCAACGTGCCGATCGGCTCGACCTTCGGGCCGACGTTGGGCATGCCCGTCAGCAATGCGATGTTCTTCGCGCCTGCCGATCCTCCGGAGTTGAGCAGCAGATTGATTGTGAACGTCTTGGCGTACCGCTTGAAGATCCCCCGGACGGCATCGCTATCCGCCGCTTCCTTCAGCGCTTGCCGGTGATACGCGGCGACCTGATCCATATAGCGCGCGAGCTTCTCACGAATCCCCCACTCCCCGAAATCCGAACGATCCGCCATCCGAGGCAGCGACATGGAGACCAGATTGCCGGCGCGATCCGCCGCGATCTGGTCATTGCGCATCGCGCGCAACAGAGGGTGTTGGTTCTCATCGGCCTTGATCTGCTCCGGCGTGGCGGTCATCACATCAAACCCGTCCCGAAAGATCGGGCTTCCCACGCGCAAATAGGCCAGTCGAGACTGCAGCGCCCGCTCTTGCGGCACCAAGGCGATTTCACCGGCGACGGTCACGACGCACTTACTCATCCAGGCCCGGAACGCCGGATCCTCGGCCCGCCACCACTGTGACAGGACCGACGTCTGACCCTTCCCATCATCCGACCGCCGCCACTTTGCGTCATCCGCCAGAAGCGCGCTGGCCTTCTCCGCCCAGGCCAGTTTCTGGATGTCATCCCGTTTCCGGGCTTCGAACCGCGCGCGCCGCCGGTCGTCGCCATAGGTCTCCCCCGCCGCCGTCATCATCTGGCACGCCCCGGCCATGGCCTGACCCTGCCCGGCCAGCGCCACGAATACCACATCACGCGCCGTCTTCCCCGCGTAGGGCGCGAACGCCTCGGCCAACTGAAGCAGGGAGGCCAGCGCAATCGCCTCTTCCCCGCCCGGCGCGAGTTCTGGAACGACGGAGTTAGCATCGTAGTAGGCCGTCAGCACCAACGCATCGGGATTCGATCCATCGCCTTTCAGCACGCCGATGATGTTGCGCGCCTGTTTTTCCACGAACCGGGTTTTACAGCGGATGGTCACGTCCTTGCCGGCATGTGCGGCTATCGCGCCGCGCGCGTAAAAGCGCGGAAACGGCTGCTCATCCGTGCTCAGCATCCAATCCCATGTGCCACGCGCATCCGGACTGCTGCGCAGCTTCAATGAGGTCTCGTCTTCATAGACGATCACGGCGGGCACGCCGACGCTC
The DNA here is from genome assembly GCA_016873675.1 of Lentisphaerota bacterium. Taxonomy (NCBI): domain Bacteria; kingdom Pseudomonadati; phylum Lentisphaerota; species Lentisphaerota bacterium. Next base: position 11,418 of record VGWG01000068.1, read on the forward strand.
GCCAGGCTCATCCACCCCCCGGCGGATCCCAGGGTCGTCATCATGATCGATCGCTCGGGGTCGAACCCGTCCAACCGCGACAGCGAAAATTCATCCAGCGCGACTAGGCGCGCCCGGATGCCCTCATCGGGAAGCGTCTGGGGCGTCAGTCCCGAAGGAGCGAACGGATACAGCGTCACGCCTTCGAGCGGCCGGCCATCGGCATCGACAATTTCGCACAGTACCGTCTCCGGAACCACAACCGAAAATTCCTGCGTCACGGTTTCGAGTCCGGCGCGGCGGAAGGATTCGGCGATCAACGCCTCCGTTCGGTAAAAGCCCGCGCTCCCGGTCAAACGCGTGTTGGCCCGCGTATCCGAGCCCCGCGTGGCCGCGGCGATCGCCGACAGCGTGTCCTGGAAGCGGTTCGTCGTCAACGAGGCGAGCAGCGGCGCCACGTCACAGTGCCGCGTAAAGGCCGCTTTCGGTTTGCGCGTGGAAGGCTCGGCGACGCGGACAAACAGGGCCAGCAACGCGACCCCGATGACCGCGAATATCGCGCCCACAATGACCTGATCCACCCAGTTCGCCTGCTTCAACTTGCTCATGGTAACCCGCTGTAGATATTGGTGACGCCGTTGGCCCGCAAGATGAGCCCGATGCCATCGAACAGGATCATCGAAAACACGCACGCGATAAACATGCCGACGCAGAACGGCACCAGCGCGCTGCGGATCGCCCGCGCGCCGCCGATCTTTAAGACGATCCAACGAATGGCCCAGGCCAGAAAAGCCGGCAACCAGAATGCGCCGTGAATCGGCGCCGGGCTCGCGCCGCCCATCATGTGGCTGCCTGCCAGCACGTAACCGAGCGGATGAATCGGAAACCACATGAACAGGCTCCGCAACACGGCCAGAACGACCGTGATCACCGCCCCGATGGCAAGCCCCTTGGCGTCCGGGTTCGACACCACGTTCATGCAGGCGGTCTCCGGCTTGAACAACGAGCCGGTCGTCATCGCCCGATCGGCCGCCATCTCAGCCCCCCGGTAGGCGCCGAAATACCAGTTCTGACTATAGGGCCACGAGACCTCCATCGAATCGGCCCCCAACCCATAGGCCCAGCACAGCACCGTAAAGCCGCCGATCAGCACACCGCCGAGCACCCCGATCCACAGACCGATGTTCATCTGCCGCGAGGAGACGCGGAAGTGCTGTCCCAACTCCACCATCTCCACTTGGATCGGCGCGATGAGCAGGAAGCACGCCGTCGTCATGAACCCCGACGCGATCGTCGCCACCAGCATGCCCGTGGTCCCGAACATGGCAAACCCGCCGACCGCCGCCACAAACTGCATGCCGAAGTAGGGCGTCAGGTAGGCCGCTGGTGAGCCGCATTCCGCCCGGATCTTGCTCGTCGCGAAACCGAGCACCATCATGTAACCGAAGAAGAGCAGGCTCGCCTTCACACCCATCCCCGTCCAGAATCCCCACCACGCCAAGAACACAAACGAGAGTGCGACCAGCGCGAGCGACACCCGGTGCTCGCGCGCCTCGGCTGCCCGCGTACCCGCCTTCGCCACCGAGGAGAACGCCAGTTTTACCGTCTCCAAGAGGTGCCGACGCCCGACATACACCGCCAGCAGCGCATACGCGATAAACGCGCCCATGTTCTGCTCGAAACGCCACGGGTAGCTCGGGAACCGGTTCATGTTCAGCGCCGGCCCTGCCAAGTTCCAGAGCTGAAACAGGAAGAAGCACGCCCACAGCGAGAACAAAACATCGGTCTGGATCAGCAGGGCGACGGACAGAATCGTCAGGCACAAGACCGGCAGCGTGACATCCTTCAGGTAAGCCTTGACCAGCGGACTATCCACGAGCTGCGCCAGCGGCGTCTGACTCCAACTCAGGTCCGGAATCGCCGGGTTGTAATAGTTGAGGCCGCGAAGAAGCGCAAACAGAAGCGCCACGCCGAACCCGATCCAGGCCACGCGATTACGCAGCAGCGCCCACCCGCCCGCCGCAGTGGTGGCAAAGAGCTGCTTGGGCACCACGGTTAGCGGAAACGAGAACCGCTCGTTCTCAACCCACTGCCGCCGCATCAGCATGTTGAAGCCCATAAATCCCGCAAACATCGCCGCGATCAGGACCGACCACGCCACCCCCGGCAACACCCATTGCCGCAGCGGAATGAATCCGGTCAACAGATAGCGCAACCCCGAAAGGCTCATCAACGAATCGGGACGCACCACGGTGTTGTCATGCTCGTCGCCAGCCAGTGCCGCCAACTCGCTTGCCCGCACCACCCGCCGGCCTGAATAGAGGCTCTCCACCGCCTCCACATTGATGAATTCCACATCGTAGATCGCCATTCGCCCAGGGCCCGTCAGCCGGATCATCATCTGCATACGATTCTGAAGATCGGCCGGAACCGCATACGGCGTCACCCCGATGCGCTCAAACCGGCCGGGTTGCGCCAGCGTCGGGCGCGTTTCGGCCGATGAGACGTAGAGCATCCGCTCCGCTCCGTCGTCCGCGCGCGAAAAGACCATCACGGACGATCCGCGCTGCAGGCCGTCCGTTCGCAGCAGCAGCGAGAGGAGGTGCCGCTCGCCGGGAATCAAATTGTCACGGCCCGAGGCCGTCTGTCGCGGCAGGACGAACGCGAGCTCAGCCACCTCCCCTTCCGCTGCCTCCAGAACAGGCGCGCGCACCCGGCCGAACCGCCCGGCGTCAATCGTCTCAAACCCTTTGAGGCCCCGCACATCGAACCCATCGAGGGTCTCCTGATCGAACCGCCCATTCTCCACCAGATTCGGCCCGTGCGGCCAGAGCATCGACGGCAGGCTCTCATACGACTTGAAGTCCGCGTTGTTCGGAATCGCGACCAACAGGCCCGTGATCCGCCCCCACAGCCCCTGCGTCATCAACGGCGCCGATATCACCAGCGCGGCATACACCACCACCAGTTCGGCGGCCCGCAGCCGCAACGTCCGCCGCAGCAGCGCCAGCCCCCCGCACAGCGCCATCACCACCAGCGTCACGGCCACTGCGCTTCCCGCAGGGGAGTTCTCAGCGATCATCCCGTACCGGTCATAACGCTCGGCATACGAGATCCATGCCGCCTGCAGAAAAACCGCAACCAGCATCACCACCAGCGACCGCAGAGTCAGCCCCCGCGCCGGGCCACCTTCATCAGCCATCCGCACACCTCAAATTTTTTTGGATTGGAACTGTCATTAAAACCAAAAGTGGCGCCGGTTGTCAATCATGCTTTAATTTTAGAATAACTGTCCGCTTGTCATTACCGGTTGGATCGCGTAAAATAGCTCCCTTTTTTGCCACTAGGAACAATGGAGCTTCTCATGGCCGATACCGCCTATCGCATTGCCCGCGACCTTTACGCCGAACACGGCGTCGACACCGAAACCGCGCTCGCCACCCTGGCGCACGTGCCGATCTCCATGCACTGCTGGCAGGGCGACGACGTGACCGGCTTTGAACGCTCCGCCACCCTTGGCGGCGGCCTCGCCGCCACGGGCAACTTTCCCGGCAAGGCGCGAACCGCCGACGAACTCCGCGCCGACATCGAGCACGCCATCACCTGCATCCCAGGCCCGCTGCGGCTGAATCTGCACATGCTCTATGCCGAAACCGCCCGCCCCGTCGACCGCGACGCGCTCCAGCCCGAACACTTTGCCACCTGGATCGCCTGGGCCAAGGCCCACACCCTCGCCCTCGACTTCAACCCCTCGTATTTTGCCCATCCCCTCGCCGCGTCGGGATTCACCCTCTCCAACCCCGACCGCGCGATTCGGGAGTTCTGGATCCGCCACGGCATCGCCGCCCGCAGGATCGCCGCCGCCATGGGCAAGGCCCTTGGCACCCCCTGCATGACGAATCACTGGATGCCCGACGGCTACAAGGATACCCCGGCCGACCGCCTGGCTCCGCGCCAGCGCATGCTCGAATCGCTGGACGCCGTGTTCGCCGAGCCGATCCCGGCCGACTTGAACATCGATGCCGTCGAGAGCAAGCTCTTCGGGATCGGTGTCGAGTCCTACACCGTCGGCTCGCACGAGTTTTTCATGGGTTACGCCGCCACCCGCAACAAATACCTCTGCCTGGATGTCGGCCATTTCCACCCCACCGAGACGATCGCCGACAAGCTTTCCGCCGCGCTCCTCTTCGTCCCGGGCGTCTTGCTGCACCTCTCCCGCGGCGTCCGCTGGGATTCCGACCACGTCGCCACGCTCACCGATGACATGCTGGCCATCTTTCAGGAGATCGTCCGCGGCGGCTTTCTCCCGCGCGTGGCGGTGAGCATGGATTATTTTGACGCCTCGATCAACCGCCTCGCCGCGTGGATCATCGGCATTCGCAACGCCCGCAAGGCCCT
>VGWG01000069.1 GCA_016873675.1 Lentisphaerota bacterium
AGACGCACGAAGTCAAACCCCCAGTCGGCCATCCATAGAAAATCGGTTTCTTGAAACGGGTTGTTGATGAAATCGGGCACGAGTGTTTGGGAGGCTTTTTTGGTAGAGCACATCTCCACGAGGTTAAAGCCTCGCCAGCGGGGCAAGGCGTTTTTAGGAACATTTTTCATGGCGGTATCCTGTCGGCACACTAAATACTTACGCGGAGGTTCACAACCCGTTCAGCATAACCAGACCTCTCTGCCTCAGGAACTCGACCCATCGGCTCAGCGAATCCGGGATATCTGTCTGTGCTTGAGGCAGCGGCTCATGATCGAGCCCGAATCGGCGCAGCTTGCTCACCCCGAGCGGGTGGTACGGCAGAAGCTCCACCCCCTCCAGGTTATGCAATGAGCGGGCGAGTCCGGCGATCCCTTCGAAATGATCGGGCCTGTCGTTGAATCCCGGAATGATCGGACAACGCAGGCGAATCCGGCGTCCGTCACCGTCCAGCGCGCGCAGATTAGCCAGAATTCGTTCATTGCCCGCGCCGCAGGAGGCCAGGTGCCGCGCCGTATCGCTCTCCTTCCAGTCGTACAGAAACAGATCGACATACGGCGCGACCGCTTCCAGGCGGTCATAGGAGTACTGGCCGCACGTCTCGACGCAGGTATGCAGCCCCACCTGCTTGGCCTGCTGCAACAAAGCCTTGCAGAAAGCCGCCTGCAGCAGCGGCTCGCCGCCCGAAAGCGTGAGCCCGCCCCCCGAAGATTCGTAGAAGAACCGATCCCGCAGCACGATCTCCAGCACGTCGTCAACGGTCACGTCGCGTCCGATCATCTCCAGCGCCCCGGCGTAACACTCCCGTGCACACAGCCCGCAGGCGACACACTTCGATCGGTCGAGCTCGTGTCGCCCCTCGGTGATGCGGTGTCCCTGAGGGCGGCAGACCGGGAGGCATCGGCCGCACCCGATGCACTTCTCGGGCAGGAAAGACAGGAGTGGAGAGGCGGTCAAGCCCTCGGGATTGTGGCACCAGGCGCACCGGAGCGGACATCCTTTCATAAACACGGTCGTGCGGATGCCCGGCCCGTCATGCAACGAAGACCGCTGAATATCGAAAATTGTCCCCGTTGCACTAGTTGCGATGTTTGGTTCGCGCAATGATATGTTCCTGAAGTTCCGGGTTGATGAGCTTGAACATCTGCGAGAACCCGGCCACGCGCACCGCGATATTGCCGTAGCGTTCCGGATCTGTCTGCGCCTGACGCAGCCGTTCAACGGTGGTCACGTTCCACTGGAGTTGGCCGATGCCCATTCGCATGGCCGCCTCGGTGAGTTGCGCCAGGGTTCGAACGCCTGCCTCGCCCGCCACCATGACCGGGTCAATCTCGACGATTGCGGCAGAGGCACCGGCCGCCCGGTTATGCGGCAGCCGCGCCAGGGAGTTCAGCATCGCCGTCACGCCATTCGTGTCCCGGCCCTGGTTGGCCGATACGGAATAGGCGAGGGGCTCTCCTGACCGGCGACCGTCGGGTGTGGCGCCGACGCTCTTGCCGAACGGGATGTTGCACAGGAAGGAAAAGAGATGAACGAAATAGCGACCGCTCAACGGGCTTTCCATGCGATCCATCACCGCGATGAAGTGTTCACAGACCCGCCGCGCCAGGTCATCCACTTTCGGGTTGTCGTTCCCGTACTTGGGGACGCGCATCAACAACATCTGGCGCAGATCTTCCCGCCCCTGAAAGTTGTTGCGCAGCGCCGCGAGCAGTTCGCTGCGCGGGATGCGCGGTTCGTCGAAAACAAACTGCTTCAGCGCCATCAGGGAGTCAGCCGTGTTGGCGGCGCCCAGAAAGCAGATCGAGTGGTAGTTATAGACCGGGCCGCCGTCGGTAATATCGCGGCCGCGCCGGATGCAGTCATCGGTCAGCACCGACCAGCAGGGCAACGGCCCGCCGTCGCGCTGCGCCAGTTCGCCCCGGTTGCAGTGATACACCATGTTCCGGGAAAACGTCTCCACCTGTTTTTCGTAGGCGGCGAACAAGTCCTCGAATGTGGCGAAGTCCTCCAGCGCCCCGGTCGGCGGTCCCACCTGAGCGTCCGAGGCGGGATCTTTGCCGTTGAACAGCGCCAGTTCCAGGCACTTGGTTGAGTTGAGCCACCCCGACACCGCGTGCGGATTGGCCCGTCCGGGAATGGTTAATTCAATGCACCCGATCGGGGCGTAGTCGCGGGCGTCTTCAGGCGCGATGCCGCGTTCACTCAGCGCCGGAATGAAACACGCATCATTGAAGACGAAGGGAATGCCGCCGCCCTGGGCGATCAGTTCGGCGGACCGTTGCACAAACAATGCGGGCGATTTGTCGTGCAGCCGAATCGAAAGATCGCGAATGACCCCCAGGTTGCGCGTGGCATCGAGAATGATATAACTCAGGTCATTGACCGCATCGTCGCCGGCGCGGGTCACGCCGCCCAGCGTGATGGCCTGCACATCGTAGTCGAGGTACAGCCGGCAGCCGAGTTCTTCCATCCATTCCACGGCACCGGCCCGGTCGAGCCGCCCGGCCGCGATATCGGCGGCATAGTAGGGGTGCAGAATCTGGTCGAGCCGCCCCAGGGAGTTGGCGTTGATCCCATCCTCGCCGCAGGTCAGGATATGCGCCAGCCAGAGCGCTTGGACGGCTTCCGCAAAGGTGCGGGCACCCTCGGCCGGAACGCGAGAACAACGCTCGGCAATCCGTTCCAGACGGGCTTTTTCTTCGGGTGTCTCCGCCACGTTGGCCAGACGTTGCGCCGCCTCGGCGTAGCGCTGCCCCAGGAGAATACCCGCGTCGCAAATGTCCAGCGCCGCCAGCCAGAAATTCTCCGACTGCGGGTAACCCGCCGCCGCGCGGTCCGCCGCCGCCATGGCCTGCTCGACCTCTCGCCGGACGCCACGGAACCCGATGCGCATCACCTTGGCGTAGTCGCGGATCGAATGGTTTTCCATCCATCCGCCCGCCCAGAATACGGAGCATGTACTGTTATCGTTCCAAAAACCCTTGCCGTTCAGGGACTCCGGATCCGGCGTGCCCACGGTACACTGCGGCGGATTCTGCCAGTGGTTCAGACAATCGCGTACCTTGACGACCTCCGTGTCGGCGATACCGAGTTGTCGGAGGCATTCCACATGCTCGGCATTGTGCGGGTCTGGGGTCTTCCATTGGAGATGGGCTGTCGGGAGGTGTTGTCCGGCCAAGAACCAGTCCGGCTCGATCTCGATATTGGCCAGTTTCACAAGTTCCCGCAGGTAAGCCGCCCGGATTTGGACGCGCGACTTTCCGTTTCCCGACGCAAAAAAAAGCGCGACTGCGCGCACAAAGGGGTTCACGTGTTTGGGAAAGGAACCCCGTCGTTGCATGATGCCCGCTTTTAATCGCTCGATGCGGGGCGAGCGTGACGTGACGACATCTGGTTTCATACTCATGGCCTCTATTTCAGATCGAGCGTCCGGTAAATATCCCGTGTGGCCGCCGATTTATTCAATGTGTAAAAATGAATGCCTGCCACATCGTGATCGATCAGATCCCGAACTTGTTCGGTGGCCCAATGGACGCCAAAACGGGCCACGGCATCGTCATGGGAGGATCGCAAAACCGCGCGGAGAAGCTTGGCTGGAATGTGCGAGCGTGGCGAAAGCTCGGCCATGCGCTTCATGCCGGCCAGTGTTTGTATGGGCATAATACCCGCCAAGATAGGTTGTGTGATGCCGGCGATCTCGCACCGTTCTCGAAAGTCATAGAAATCGCGGTTGTCAAAGAAAAGCTGGGTGCAGATATAATCGGCGCCCGCATCCATTTTTTCTTTTAAAAAATCAATTTCGACCAGGCGATTGGCCGAAGCGGGATGCCCCTCGGGAAAACCGGCAACACCAATTCCCATGGATGGGTGGCGGGCGCGAATAAAGCGGACCAAGTCCGCTGCATGAGCAAAGCCATTGGCGGATGGCTTCCAGTCGGGCTGGCCTTGGGGGGGATCGCCATGGAGCGCCAAAATGTTTTCGATGCCGTTTGCGGCATACCGGTCGAGAATGGCGGCGATTTCGTCCCGCGAGGCGCCCACGCAGGTCAGATGGGAGACGACGGTCAGGCGTGTCTCTTTTTGAATCCGCACAACCATGTCGTGGGTGAGCTCGCGTGTCGATCCGCCGGCCCCATACGTGATGCTCACGTAGGAGGGTTGCAGGGGAACGAGATCGGCGATCGTATGGAAGAGCTGCTCAGAGGCGCTGGCATTCTTGGGGGGAAAGAACTCAAAGCTGAAAACCGGCTTGCGCGATTCAAGAATGTTTTTGATATGCATGGGTCGTGATCAGAAAATGCGCGTTAAAACGGCTCGGCCCACAGGGGGCGAGCGCATGCCCAACACACGCCCTCGCCTCCACGCGACGAACGGGAGTATAACAGAATCGGTGGGTAACCGTCAAGGTTCCCTCTAATCCGCCCAGCAATTCTAATTCTAATTATGGAGGTGAAACCATCGGGGTCGGCGTCGGTGTCGGTATCGGTATCGATAAACAACCGGGGTTCGACCCCGATACCGACCCCGACCCCGATGACCCAATCGCCTCATAATTGGAATTGCTGGAGGATTGCTGTGCGAATCTTGTCAGCCCGGATGGTCTGTGATATCTTACCTTCCCAACACAGAAAGAGTGTGACCGGCATGCTGGAGAGAACCATTTTGCGGGATCGGCATGAGCGCCTGGGCGCCCGTTTGATCAATTTCGGAGGGTGGGAGCTCCCGGTTCAATATGACGGCATCTTGGCTGAGCATCAGCGTGTCCGCCAGCATGTCGGGATGTTCGACACGGGGCATATGGGTGCGTTCCTGGTGAGCGGCCGTGAATCGTTGGATTTTCTCTCTCGTATGCTGACTCAGGATGTGCGTGCGATGGCGGACGGGCGCTGCCGCTATGGGTTTCTGTTGCGCGAGAACGGCGGGGTGCTGGACGATCTGATCGTCTACCGGTTTTCGTCCACAGCATGGATGGTGGTGGTCAATGCCGGACCGGCCAAGGACGACCTGGCTTGGCTCGCGCGGTTTTGTCCGATCTCCGGTGTGGCGTTGACCGATCTGCGCGGCGTGCAGAGCAAACTCGATGTACAAGGACCGGAGAGTCGCCTCGCGATGGAACGGGCGATGGGGCTCGATCTTTCCGGTCTGGGGTATTTTCAGTTTAGGCGCACGGAGTCCGGCGCGCTTGTCAGCCGCACGGGCTATACCGGCGACCTGGGGTATGAGATCTATGCGTCGCCGCAGGCGATTGCCGGGCTTTGGGATCGTTTGCGGGCCGAAGGGGTCAAGCCGGCCGGACTGGGCGCACGCGACACGCTGCGGCTGGAGGCCGGGCTGCCGCTGTACGGGCATGAATTGACGACGGAGGTCTCGCCGGTTGAAGCCGGAATGATGCGATATGCGGGGAAAACCGAGCCGTTTATGGGACGCGATGCGCTGCGTGCGCGGCAGGCCGATCCGGGGAGACCGCGCCTGGTCGCGTTTCAGATTGCAGGACGCCAATCCGCGCGGCAGGACAACCGGGTTCTGGATACCGCCGGGCACGAGGCCGGGCGGGTGACCAGCGGCTCGTTCTCGCCGTCTCTGGAGTGCGCGATCGGGTTTGCCTATGTGCGGCAGGAGATGACCCCGATCGGCACCGAATTGGGTGTGGATACCGGCCGGCAGGTGCTGGCAGCACGGGTGACAACCGCGCCTTTCTGGAAGCGCGCCTCAGACGATCACACACACGAGAAAACGGGAGATGAACACCATGGATCCGAAAACATTACGGTATACGCGGGATCATGAATGGGTGGCGCTGGTCGGTTCGGAGGCGACAATCGGCATCACCGAGCATGCCGAGCGGGCCTTGGGGGATATCACCTACATCGAGTTGCCCAAACGCGGCACACGGCTTGTCGCCGGCCGGTCGCTGGGCGTGGTGGAGTCGGTGAAGGCGGCCAGCGATATCTTGGCGCCCGTTGGCGGCGTCGTTTCCGAGGTCAACACCGCGCTCGTCAAAACGCCCGAAGTGCTCAACCAGGACGCCTACGGCGCCGGTTGGATCTGCAAACTGACCGATGTGGACGCCGCCCAGGCGCACGCCTTGATGAATTCGGAGCAGTACGCCGCCTTCTGCCAACAGGAACCCTAAGATGAGCTTTGTCGCGAATACGCCCGCCCAGTGCGCCGAGATGCTGGCCACGATCGGTGTACCCGACATCTCGGCGCTGTTTGACGACATTCCGCCCCGCTTCCGTGTGAAGCACGTGGACATGCCCGAGGGGTTGAGCGAGGCGGAGGTCTATGACCGCCTGCATCGCCTCTCGCATCGCAATGCCCACGAACTGACCTGCTTCCTCGGAGGCGGCTTCTACGATCACTTCATCCCGGCGGCGGTCGATTCGCTCTGCAGCCGGGGGGAGTTCTTTACGGCGTACACTCCGTACCAGCCCGAAGCGTCGCAAGGAACGCTCCAGGCGATCTTCGAATATCAGAGCGCGATTTGCCGGCTCACGCGCATGGAGGTGGCCAACGCCTCGCTCTACGACGGCGGCACGGCGCTGGTCGAGGCGGCGCTGATGGCGCTGCGGATCACCGGTCGCACCCGCATCGTGCTCGACAGCGGCGTGAGCCCCATCTACCGCCACATGATGCGCGGGTATACGCGCAATCTATCGATCGACTTGGACGAGATTGAGGTGGCGCATGGGCAGGCCGACCGCGCCCGCCTCGGGGCGGCGCTGGGGGAGCACACGGCCGCCGTGATCCTGCAGAATCCAAACTTCTTTGGCGCGGTGGACGACTTCAGTGATATCGCGGCCCAGGCTCATGCCAAGGGGTGCCTAGTGATCGTGTCGGTCTATCCGCTGGCGCTCGGCCTCTTGAAAGCCCCGGGTGAGATGGGCGCGGACATCGTGACGGGCGAGGGGCAGTCGCTCGGGCTCCCGCTTTCGTTCGGCGGTCCGTATCTGGGGTTCATGGCCACGCGAATGGCGCACGTGCGCAAAATGCCCGGCAGGCTGGCGGGCGAAACGGTCGACCGCCTCGGGCGCACCGGGTATGTGCTGACGCTCCAGGCGCGCGAGCAGCATATCCGGCGCGAAAAAGCCACGTCGAACGTCTGTTCCAACGAGGCGCTCTGCGCCCTGCGGTCGCTGGTGTACCTCTCGGTCATGGGGAAGCAGGGATTGCGCGACGTGGCGTGGCTCTGCGCCAAAAAGGCGGAGTATGCCAAACAGCGCCTCTCCGCCATTCCCGGCGTGTCGGTCAAGCGGAGCGCGGCGACCTTCAACGAATTCACCCTCGAGTTGCCGATCGATGCCTCGGATGCCGTGGCGCGCCTGGTGGACCGGGGGATTGCCGCCGGCTTCCCGCTGGGACGCTACTACGAGGGGATGTCGAATTACCTGCTGGTCGCAGTGACCGAGAAACGGACACGCGCCGAGATCGGCCATCTGGCCGAGGCGCTGGAGAGTGTGCTGTGAGCGAACTGATCTTCACCCAATCCATGCCGGGACGTCGCGGCTGCACCCTCCCCAAGCTGACGCCGGCCGAGGAGGCCTGTCACCTGCGCATCCCCGAACGGTATCGCGCCACGCAGCCGCCGGAACTCCCGGAGGTCAGCGAGCTCGACGTCGTCCGGCACTTCACGAACCTGTCGCGCCTGAATTTCAGCGTCGATTCGCACCTCTACCCGCTCGGGTCGTGCACGATGAAGTACAATCCGCGCATCTGCGAAAAGATCGCCGCGCTCGACGGTTTTGCGGGAATTCACCCCTTGCTGCCGCAGCTTCGCGGGGGCGGCATGCTGACGCAAGGCGCGCTGGAAGTGCTCTATGAGACCGAGCGGCTGCTGACGGAGATCTGCGGCATGGGCGCCTTCAGCCTGCAGCCGATGGCCGGCGCGCATGGCGAACTGACCGGCATCATGCTGATCGCCGCGTATCACCGCGCCCACGGCAACCGGCGCTCCACCGTGATCGTGCCCGACTCGTCCCACGGCACCAACCCCGCGAGCGCCGCGATGGCAGGCTACGAGGTGGTGACCGTCCCCAGCGGGCCGGATGGCTGCATGGATCTCGAGGCGTTCAAAGCGGTGCTGAACGACGACGTCGCGGCGGTGATGATGACCTGCCCGAACACCCTCGGGCTGTTCGAAAAGCAGATTCACGAGATCGCCGATCTGGCGCATGCGCACGATGCGTTGCTCTACTACGATGGCGCGAATCTCAACGCGCTGCTCGGGCACTGCCGTCCGGGAGACCTCGGCTTTGACGTGGTGCATGTCAACCTGCACAAAACCTTTGCGACGCCGCACGGCGGCGGCGGTCCCGGCGCGGGACCGGTGGGGGTGGTCCCGCGGCTCGCCCCGTATCTGCCCGTCAGCCAGGTGGTCAAACGGAGCGACGGCACGTTTGCCCTGGACTACGACTGTCCCAAGTCGATCGGCTATATCGCCCCGTTTTACGGCAACTTCGGGGTGGTGCTCAGGGCCTATGCCTATCTGCTGCTGCTGGGGCGCAACGGGCTCACCGAGGTTGCGGATCACGCGGTGCTGAACGCGAACTACGTGCGCGCGCGGTTGAAGCCCTATTATGATCTTCCGTATGACCGCACCGTGATGCACGAGTGCGTGTTCAGCGCGTTGCGTCAGTGCGCAAAAGGAGTGCATGCGATCGATATTGCCAAAGCGCTGATTGATGAAGGGTTTCATCCGCCGACGGTTTACTTCCCGCTCACGGTCAAAGAGGCCCTGATGATCGAGCCGACCGAAACCGAGTCGAAGGAGGCGATCGACCGGTTTATCGAGGCGATGATCCGCGTGGCGCGTCTGGCCGAGGCCGATCCTGCGGCGTTTGCCGAGATGCCGCAGTCGACGCCCGTATCGCGCCTGGACGAGACGCGGGCGGTCAAGGCGATGCGGTTTGGCGTCTGACGGGTTCGGGGTCTGCCAGAACGTCGCCGGGGATAGAGAATGAGTAACGCCGCGCTTCAGGCCTCGTGGGCTTCAGAATCCAGAAAGATGTCGACCGGAGCCGCCGCATACGGCTGTGCCGGTTTGCCCGGCACCTGAATGGCCTGAACCGGACAGTACCCGATGCAGCGCTGACACGACTCGCAGGTGTCGGCCCAGACCGGGCCGTCCGCCATGCGAATGGCGCCGGCCGGGCAGAGCGTCGCGCACAGGCCGCAGCGGGTGCAGCGCGTCCGATCAACGGCCAGCGGAAACATCCGCTTGAAGAACCGCCAGGGGCGGGATGTGCGCGATAGCGCAACCAGACCCGACGACCACACTCCATAGCCGGCCGGCCACCGCGCCTGCCCGGCGAGCAGCGCCCGGCCAAAATCGGCGACCGTGTCACGCATGCGTGCGACGCGGCGTGCATTGGCCCCCACCGGGATCGTTCGGTTGCCATAGTTGCCCGGCATCACACAGCATACCGCGCCTACCGTCCGATAGCCTTTCGCCCGCAAAAAGCGTCCCAGCGGACCCGAGAGCCCGCCCGAGGCTCCCCCCATGGTCACGAGCACCACCACGCCGCGCCCGTCACCCGGCGGCAGGGCCTCCATAAACCGCCAGACGATCGCGTGACTTAAACGCGCGACACCCAAGCGGTCGAACAAACGGGGAACACAGGAGACAGGGAAATAATAGCCCGCCCGCCAGTAGCCAGTGTTGCACTGGCTACTGGCTGGCGGGCCTGTTGCAACAAACACGTGTGTTGATTATCGCAGAAACAGGCACAAAAGTCTATCTTTTAGGCGCACAAGATTTGCATCTTTCGAGTACTTCAAGCACTCCAGGCTGCCGCCGGGACTGCGATTATTGGGCTGGCGCGGCGGGGACAGCGAGGCCGGCGGCGATGCGTTGGCGGACCGCCTCGAAGAGGAGGATGGTGGTTGCGGCGGCGACGTTGAGCGAGTCGGCCCGGCCGAGCATGGGGATGCGCACGCGCAGGTCGGCGGCGTCGAGCCACAGTCGGGAGAGTCCGTACTGCTCCGCGCCAACGACGACGGCGACGCGGCCGGTGAGGGTGGCGTTCATGTGCAGGATGTCGGTGTGTGGCGTCGCGGCGAGGATGGAGAAGCCGTGGTGGCGGAGATAGGCGAGCGCCTCGGCGCTATCGGCCTCGACCAGCGGCATCGAGAAGAGGATGCCGGTCGAGGCGCGGACCACGTTTGGATTGTAAATGTCGGTGCAGCGGTCGCAGACGATTACCGCGCTCACCCCCGCCGCATCGGCCGTGCGCAGGATGGTGCCCAGATTCCCCGGCTTCTCGATGGCTTCGGCCACCACAACCAGGGCGTTCTCCGGAAGGACCAGATCGGCCAGCGAGCGGCGGATCTGCGGTCCGACGGCCAGCAGACCGTCCGGCCGTTCGCGATAGGCGATTTTAGCGAACACCGGCGCCGTGCACGAGATGATCTCGCAGGTGCCCGTGCGGCAGCGGTCGATCAGCGCTGGCTCGTTTTCGTTTTTCAGAAAGAGCTCCTCGCAGAAGAAGAGCTGCGTCGGAGCATACCCCGCGTCCAGCGCCCGCGTGATGTCGCGGTAGCTTTCGGTCAGCATCAGCCCCAGCCCGTCGCGATGCGAGCGCTGGCGGAGTTTGACGACCGTTTTGATCTTGGGATTGGCCAGACTGGTGATGTGGAGGTGGTTCGGGATCATGCGTCCTCGGGATGGATGGCGGGATCAATGGCCGACGATTCAGGTTACCATTTTTGCACGCATCCGATCAAGCGTTGCAATCACGGCTTGCGCCGGAGGGGGTGATTAGCCTACAATTCGCTCATGGAAAAGACGCTGGTCATCATCCCCACGTATGACGAGAAGGATAATGTCGGGCCGATCTCGCGGGCGGTCTTCGGCGCCCTTCCCGACGCCCACGTGCTGTTCGTGGACGATAATTCGCCGGATGGCACGGGCGCTCTGATTGATGCGCTTGTTGCTGCCGACGCGCGCGTGCATGTGCTGCACCGGCCGGGCAAGCAGGGTCTCGGGCGCGCCTACATCGCCGGTTTCAAGTGGGCGCTGGAAAGCGGGTTTGAGCGGATTGTGGAGATGGATGCCGATTTTTCACACGATCCGGCCGTTCTGCCGAAATTGATTGCCGCCACGGACGCGGCTGATCTGGCGATCGGCTCGCGTTATATCGGCGGCATCCGCGTGATGAACTGGCCGCTGAGCCGACTGCTCCTCAGCACCTTCGCGGGCTATTACGTGCGGCTGGTCACAGGGCTGCCCGTCTGCGATCCGACGGGCGGCTTCAAATGCTTCCGCCGGTGCGTGCTGGAGGCGCTCGACCTTGACCGCGTCACCTCCAACGGCTACTCGTTCCAGATCGAAATGAACCATGGCGCGTGGATGGGCGGGTTCCGGGTCAAGGAGATCCCGATCGTGTTTGAAGATCGACGGGCGGGCTATTCCAAGATGAATACCGGCATTGCTGGCGAGGCGTTCCTGATGGTGTTGAAGCTGGCGTGGCGGAGCGGCTTCCGCCGCTGGCCGAAAAGACAGGTCGCGTGACAATGGGCGGCCTCATCGCACAACGGGGGTGGTGTCCGCTCGCGCTGGTGCGGGCGATGCGGCCCGCGCAGTGGACCAAGAACGGCGTGGTGTTGGCGGCCTATTTTTTCGCTCGATGGGATCCGAGTCAACAGGCGCGTGCGGCGGGTTGGGGGGCACTGGCGGTGGCGTTGGCGGCGGCGGCGGCCTTCTGTGCGGTATCGAGCGCGGTTTATCTGATCAACGACATCCACGACCGGGAGGCGGATCGCGCGCATCCCCAGAAGCGATCCCGTCCGCTGGCCTCGGGCGCGCTGGCGGTGGCGCCGGCGGCCATTGCGGCGGCGGCGCTCGCAGCGGTCGGCGTGTCGGCGGGATTTGCCGTCACGGCCAGCCTCGGCGAGACGCTCCTCGCCTATCTGGGCCTGCAGGCGCTCTACACCTACGGGTTGCGGCAGGTGGCGCTGGTTGATGCGTTCATCATCGCGATCGGGTTTGTGATCCGGGCCGTGGCCGGAGCCGTGGCGCTCGACGTGCGCATTTCGCCGTGGCTGCTCCTCTGCGCCTTCCTGCTGGCGCTGTTTCTGGCGCTGTGCAAGCGGCGGCATGAGAAGGTGCGCTCGGGACCAGACGAGGCCCCGACGCGGGAAGCGCTCGACGGCTACGACGCCCGCGCGCTCGATCAGGCGATTGCAGTGGTCAGCGCGGCGACCGTTGTGAGTTATGCGCTCTACACCCTTTCGGAGGAGACGGTCGAGCGCTTTGGCACCAACCGCCTCGGACTGACCATTCCCTTCGTGTTGTTCGGCATCCTGCGCTACCTCGATCTGGTTTACCGAAAGGGCGGCGGGGAGCGTCCGGAGCGGGTGCTCCTCACCGACCGGGTGCTGATGGTGACCATCCTGCTGTACGGGCTGACGGCATTGACGGTGTTTCAACTGGCAAACGGAGGCGCGTGATGGCGGACCTGCGAACGAAAAAAGAGCTGAAGGGGATCACGAAGCTGGGCAGCGGTAAGACGGTCTATCCCGGTCGGTATGATGCGGGGTTGCTGGAGACGTTTGCCAACAAGCATCCGGATCGCGACTATTGGGTGACCTTTACCTGCCCCGAGTTCACGACGCTCTGCCCCATGACCGGTCAGCCCGATTTCGGGACGATCACCATTCAATATGTGCCGGGCCAGCGGCTGGTCGAGAGCAAGTCGCTCAAACTCTACCTCTTTGGCTTTCGCAACCACGGCGGATTTCACGAGGACTGCGTGAACATCATCCTGAACGACCTCCTAATCGCGATGGCCCCCCCGTACATCGAGGTGGCGGGTCGCTTCCGGCCGCGCGGGGGCATCACCATAGATCCGTACTGCAATTACGGCCGGCCGGGAACGAAATACGCCGATCTGGCCGACGCCCGCTTCCGCACCCACAACCTCCACCACGACCGGGGCTGTTCGCCATGAGCGCGGGGATCAACGAGGCGGCGGTGGTCGTCTTCTCGGGCGGGCAGGACAGCACGACCTGCCTGGCTCAGGCGGTGAGTGATTACGGCCGGGGGCGGGTGGCCTGCATCACGTTCAGCTACGGGCAGCGGCACGGGCAGGAGGTGGCGGTCGCGCAAAAGATCGCCGCCGATTTCGGCGTGGCCGCGCATCAGCATCGGATCGTGGATCTCGCCTGGTACGGCCAGATCACATCGAGCGCACTGCTTGATCCAGCCGCAGCCATGTTGCAGAATCCAGCCGCGTCGTGTCCGAACACCGTGGTGGACGGCCGCAACATGCTCTTTCTGCTGATCGCGGCGATCTTCGCCAAGGGGCGGGGGGTGCGGACGCTTATCACCGGGGTGTGCCAGGCCGACTTCAGCGGCTATCCCGACTGCCGCGACGTGTTCATCAAGTCGTGCAACGTGACGCTCAATCTGGCGATGGACACCGACTTCCGCGTGATCACCCCGCTGATGGATCTGACCAAGGCGCAGACGTGGGCGCTCGCGGACCGGCTGGGCGTACTGGCGTACGTGGCTGAAAACACGCTGACCTGCTACAATGGCATCGTCGGACGCGGTTGCGGGACGTGTCCGAGCTGCCTGCTGCGGCAGCGCGGGCACGACGCCTATCTCGCGGAGAAGGAGGGACGATGCTGACCGTTCGCAAAGCCTGCCATTTTCATGCCGCCCATGTGCTGTCCAACCACGCGGGCGCGTGCAAGAACCTGCACGGCCACACCTACCGGGTGCTGGCCGAAGTGGCGCAGGCACGGGGCGACACCGCCGACATGGTCATCGATTTTCACGATCTTCTGGCCGTGTTGCGCGACGTGATTGTGGCGCGTTTCGACCATGCCTTCATTTATGACGAAGCTGGCGCCAGTGAGCGCGAAATTGCGGCGGTCCTCGTTCGGAACGGCATGAAGACGGTGGGGCTTCCCTTTCGCACCACCGCCGAGAATTTGGCCCGTCATTTCTTTCGCGAGTTGGCGGGGCGCATCAACGTGGTGTCGGTCACCGTCTACGAGACGGACGACTCGAGCGCCGAGTATCGCGAGGATCCTGCCCGATGACCGCCGCGCCGCGTTACCCGGTGGTTGAGATATTTGAGTCGGTGCAAGGCGAGGGCATTCACACCGGCAAGCCCGTCGTATTCGTTCGCTTTGGGCGCTGCAACTTAGCCTGTCCGTGGTGTGACACCGACTTCCGGACGTTCCAGATGCTCGACGGCGACGCGATTCTGGCACAGGTGGCGGCCTTCACGCCGCGGGCGGTGATTCTAACGGGCGGCGAGCCGTTGATTCAGAAGCGGCTCGATGAGTTGCTGGCGCGATTCAGCGGCCTCGGCTACTGGATTGGCGTTGAAACCAACGGGTTACGGCGTCCGCCGGCGGGGTGGCTGCGTCAGATTGACCATGTGGCCGTGTCGCCCAAGGCATATTACGCGGCACAATACGCCGACACACGCATGATGAGGCGCGCCGATGAGGTGCGAATCGTGATCGATGGCGACGTGGGCGATTTCTGCCGCGACATGCGCCGTCGGATTCGTGCCGCGCACTACTTTCTCTCCCCCTGCGAACGCGGCGGCGTTTGCAACGTGGAAGCGACCATCCGCCTGCTGGGCGCCCTGAACCGCGGCCGCCGCAGCGGCCACTGGCTGCTGTCGCTGCAGACCCACAAGCTGGCGGGGTTGCGGTAGCGCGCCGCTGCGCTTCCCGGGTTCGGAACCAACGCTCAATGGATTCATGTCAAGACAGCCATCCTGCTCTTGCGGGGACGTCCGCCTTTCAATCCGTTCGCAGCGCTGCTAACGGCTTTGCGGTCGCTCCTGGCAGAACCGCCCCGGCGTCCCAGTTCCGATGCTGCGGCTTTCATCGTCTGCATGCGGAAGGGGAACTCCGCAGGATGGGCAAGGATCTTCGTGTGCAGATCGATGTCGCCCTCCTCCCATCGGATGTGTCCGTGTCCGCAGTATTGCACGTTGAAGACCTGACCTGAAGGCAGATCGGCCAGATAGGGGAAGTCGGCGAAGGAGGCGAAATATCCCATATCCTCGATCACCAGATAGACTCCTTCGGAAGTCACCAGCTTGACCTCAGCTTGTCTTCTTACGTCTGTTCCACTCATGTTCGATCAACTCCCTGTTGGCCTCAACCAGTCGCACGATCTTGCGCAACTCGTGCTGCGCAAAGCCCTCGTTCACGGCAATCCTGACGGTCGGGATCACCCATACTTTCGCCTCCGTCTGCTCACGGATGACGTGGACATGAACCGGTTCTCCGCTCTCCTCGCTAAAGAAGAAGAACCGATAAGGACCTACTCTCAAAACGGTCGGCATGCTTCCCACCCTCTTGATGGCAGAACAATATCCTATTCGCTTAGGTTTGTCGAGCGTTCATTTCTCGCTCTTGTAAAGAACCCATGTAATCGCCTTCTTTTCTTGCTTTCTTTCTCTTCGTGACTCCCTGCCGGCCTCCTGGGGTTAGGACGGGCGCATCCCCGTTTCACTGACCTGTCAAGCGGGCGATCCTGTGGACAGCCCTGTGACGTGGGCTAGCGCCCCGGCCGACGCGGCAGCGGTGGCGCGGGACGTATCGGACCGCGCAGACGGTGTGA
>VGWG01000070.1 GCA_016873675.1 Lentisphaerota bacterium
GCTGAATTGGTTTTTCTGACGCAGAAAGGTGGACAAAATGAACACACAGAAGCACACACCAGGTCTCAATCGCCTTTCGGCTGAATTGGTTTTTCTGACCCAACGGGGATACGATCGTTGCTTGTCCTGGAGCGAGAGCTTGTCTCAATCGCCTTTCGGCTGAATTGGTTTTTCTGACAAAGCAGAGCAATGTGGTTCGGAGGGTGGCTGTGCGAGCGTCTCAATCGCCTTTCGGCTGAATTGGTTTTTCTGACGATTCTGGGGATCACGGTGATGGATCATGTCGTAATCGGCGTCTCAATCGCCTTTCGGCTGAATTGGTTTTTCTGACGCAACGGCACGATCTGGACGTGGACACCTGGCAAGGCCAGCAGTCTCAATCGCCTTTCGGCTGAATTGGTTTTTCTGACGGTCGGGAATGCGATCCCGGTCGCGCCCACCATCACCGCCGGTCTCAATCGCCTTTCGGCTGAATTGGTTTTTCTGACACTATATCCCATAATGAGAGGAGCAGGTATCATGAAGAAACGTCTCAATCGCCTTTCGGCTGAATTGGTTTTTCTGACCGGTCGCGCCG
This sequence comes from Lentisphaerota bacterium, assembly GCA_016873675.1. Lineage (NCBI taxonomy): Bacteria > Pseudomonadati > Lentisphaerota > Lentisphaerota bacterium. Next base: position 578 of record VGWG01000070.1, read on the forward strand.
CTTGTGATCACCATCAATGCGGATGGGTCCGTCTCAATCGCCTTTCGGCTGAATTGGTTTTTCTGACATGGCCAATCTGTTGGTTGCACTATCTATCTCCCACCCGTCTCAATCGCCTTTCGGCTGAATTGGTTTTTCTGACCCCTGTGGTCGGGGGATGATTGCAGCGATTCAGAAAACCTGGTCTCAATCGCCTTTCGGCTGAATTGGTTTTTCTGACACGCCGCATATCGCGCCGCATCGTATGCTATAGAGGGAGAGTCTCAATCGCCTTTCGGCTGAATTGGTTTTTCTGACAAACACTTTCCGCTCTTAATGGTTAAGGGCGGGTATACACAAGTCTCAATCGCCTTTCGGCTGAATTGGTTTTTCTGACGCCGCCGAGGCCGCCAGGAAGACGCTGGCGGGCCGGGTAAACGTCTCAATCGCCTTTCGGCTGAATTGGTTTTTCTGACCCGCGTTCGCCGATGAGTTTGATGCCGCAGATGCCGTGACGAGTCTCAATCGCCTTTCGGCTGAATTGGTTTTTCTGACCCGCGCCGCATCGTATGCCATAGAGGGTGAAGAGAAGGGACTGTCTCAATCGCCTTTCGGCTGAATTGGTTTTTCTGACGATGAAGCTGACAGACGCAATGCCATGGGGAGTGTTGGAGTCTCAATCGCCTTTCGGCTGAATTGGTTTTTCTGACGCGATGTGGTATGAGGGTTGGTTGTGCGAGCATGTGCGTGGTCTCAATCGCCTTTCGGCTGAATTGGTTTTTCTGACGCAAGGTGCGCTTCATGGAAGAGGGGCGGTTGGTTGTGGGTCTCAATCGCCTTTCGGCTGAATTGGTTTTTCTGACTGTAGCAGAAAATCGGGGCATGATATATAGGAATTTTAGGGTGTTTTGAGGTGTTTCGGAGGGAGTGGGGTGAAACGGTGTTCTGGATGGTTGTTTTCACGGGCTGGAGAAGCATCGTTTGTGGCCACATCCTTCTGGTAGAAAGAAGGTTAGGCATGTTCGGAGGGAGAAGGCTGTTTTGGGCTGGTTGGATCTGCCTCCGATAAAGTCAGAACAGATAGAGCAGCCGGATCGCGGGCCGTTCGACAACCCCCGCGCTTTGGATCTCCTTGACGCATGATTTGCACACGCGGTAGGCGATTAGCGAGTCTTCCTCAGGATCGATTTCTCCTAGAATCTGTTCCCAGAAAATGGCGAACGTCGCTTCATCGAGGTCGCACTCGAACACGCTCTTTTCGATGCGACACCCGTAATCTTCACAGGTCTTGGCGACCCGTCGCAGTCGCTTCGGCGTGGTGATGTCGTAGGCGATGAGTCGAACCATGTGGTGGTGTACCTGCTCGTTGGGAATGTATTGCGGCGCGGTCTCGCCGATGCGATAGGTCGCAAGATCGTTTTGCGTCTGGATGATCTCTTCAGTCAGGATGCTCATGATGCTGGTTGTGGGACGCAGGACGCAAGAGGTTAGGGGAGGAGAAAAAAAACCTCCTCGGAACCCGACTCCAGCACGCGGATGTAGGCGCAGACCTGGTCGTCGATGACTTTGCGTAGGTCGGTGTGGGGCGCGCCCTTGGATGGGGCGAAACGGCGTGTCATCGCCTGCTCGTACATCACGAAGAAGACCTTGCGACCGGTCTCTGACAGGTAGACCCCTCCGTCATCCGAATTCACCTCGAAATCGGCATCGGGGTTGACCATGTTGTGGTTGACGAGGTTGAGCACCAGCAGATCGGCGACGGCGGGACGCAGCGGCTCCATGAGATCCAGAGCCAAGGAAGGGGTGTTGACCCTGTCGCAGTGCAGGCAGCCGATTCCGGCGTCCAGTCCATGAGCGCGGATTGCGCCTTCGACCTCCCCGAGCAAGACGGTGTACGCGAAAGAGAGCAGCGCGTTGGCGGGATCACGCGGTGGCCGCCGGTTGCGGTTTGTGAAGGGGATCGCCTCTGAAAAGAAATCGCCTAAACGGCGGAAATAGTGGGCGGCGGCTATTCCTTCAAAGCCGCGCACGAGATCGGGGGTCTCGGCCGCGAGGGCCTGATCGGCAAGGTCGCGTAAGGCTTCGCAGGCAGCGACTTGATCGGACGCGTCTGAGATTCCGCGGTTGGCGGCGAGTCGCTGCAAGACGCGGCGGCCATTGCGAATTTTGGCGTGGATCAACCGGCGCGCCACGGCCAGCGAGAAGACCGGATCAGTGCCGGACTCGTATTGCCGGATGCGACGCCCGGCATTCAGATTGTTGTCGGGCAGCAGGCTCCCGCGCCAGCGGCCGTGCCGAGTGATAAAGAAACAGGGAATGCCCTCGTCCATCAGACGGGTCAGCACGGGCAGGGTGACTGCGGGCCTTCCCACGACCAACACCCGCTCGATATCGAACAGCGGGACCTGACTGGTCTCCTGGCGCTCGCCCTGTTCATCGCTGACGCGATAGATCACCTCGACCCGCTTCGATTGGAGGGTTACGCGCAAGGTGTCGCCGTTGAGGATGAGGGAGGCCATGGTTTTTTTGGGGACGCAGGACGCGGGACTCCAGACGCAGGAACGGTTACGGGGAGTGGTCGAAGATGAGCACATCGCCGGAAACCGGACTGGTGTAGGTGAGACGGCGGGCGCGGCCGTGGAGCGCATGGGCCAGCCGCAGGTAGAGCCAGAGAGGCGCGGGGCCGGTAAGCGTGACATCGCCGCCTGGCGGAATGGCGGCGCAGGCCGACGCGACATAGGCGTCGAGCTGCGCCAGCTTGGCGGTTCCATTGGCGGCATAGAGTTGTGAGAGGTCGAGGGTCATGGAGGGGTTTTTGGACTCAGGACCTAGGACTCAGGACGCCGAAGTCCTGAGTTCTGAGGCCTGAAGACTGAAGACTGCGTCCTGCGTCCTGGGTCGTGGGTCAGGGTTTTTCGATCGGGCGTGTGCCGCGGCAATCGGGGTAGGCGGGGCAGCTCCAGAAGGGCTGGCCGGCGTGGGAGCCTTTGCGGGCGGTGCGTTGGATCATGGTTTTACCGCACTCGGGACAAGGAGGCGCGAGGGTGTCTGGTGCGGCGGCGCGCGCTTCGACGCGGCATTGGGTCAGGCGCTCGCGGAAGCCGCCCTCCTCCAGAAATGCCTCGCCCTGGTGGCGGATCTGGCCGCCGAGCATGGCCATGGCTCGGCGGATGAGGATGAGCAGCGCATTGGCGACCACGACCGGGTCCTCATGGTCAAGCCACGGGGCGAACGCCTTCCTTTCGCCATGAAACCAGGTCCAGTAGTCGTGGAGCAGGTCATCGGTATGGACAAAAGAGTCGAAGTTGAGGGCGCTCACGGCGCGGTGCTCTTCGGATCGGACGCTCCACGGAATACTGTCGCGCTCGGCCAGAAACATCTCGATATCGCCCAGCAACTCTCCGAGGCTGGCGCGGGCGACATCGGTGAGCTTCATTTCGGTCTCTTTCGAAGTCGCGGCGCGCTCCGAGCCCTCGATGATATTCTGGCGGCCCGAGCGGGCGGCCCCGACCATCTGACCGGTGGTCTTGCCGAGCGGATCATCCTTGTACGGGATAAAGCGCTTGCAAAAGCGAATGGTGGCGAGGTGGATGAGCGTGGCGAAGCTGAAGGAAGCGAGCTTGCGGTAGCCGCCGGATTTGTCGAAGAGGGTTGTCATGGGGGGAGCCTTTCGATGGGGTGAGTGGGTGGGTGGGACGCAGGACTCAAGACGCAGGACTCAAGACGCCTGGGTCCTGGGTCGGGTGTCCGGGGTCGGAGGGCCAGCGGGCAAGCGACGCCTGGGCTTGCTGCAGCAGGCGGCCGATGGGGAGTTTTGCTAGATTTTTCATAACGCTCTCGCTACCTTTATTTGCCCACATTGGCGTCAACCAATTGGCTGGGCCTTTGGCCGACCGTTTTCGATGGTTTTCGGGATGATTCGTCGAGAATTCGGTCATGCGGAGCCTCAAAAACAATCAAGCGGAGGCCTCCGCCATCTTCAACGGGGCGAAAATAGATCGCGCTGGTTTGACGGGTGATCGAGGTGCCCATCGGTGATGGCGTCTCCTCGCCATGCTTGAGATCGTTTCGCCAGCCTTTGTCCTTGCGCGTCCCTTTGACCAGCGCTCCGATTTTTTTAACCGTCGCGTCTAGATTGCCGGTGGCACCTTGGTCTTCAATGGCGAATCCGGAATTCCTCAAGATCGGCTCGACGGTATCCATACGAAAAGGATGTTCCTTACACGACATGGCACCGAGCCCGCGTGTGGCGCGCAATCCGACACTGCCCAGTGCGAGAAAACAGGCGAGCGCCTTCTCAAAAAGAGAAGAGGCAAACGCACGGCGTCGGATGACGTGCAATTTGAAGCAGGTACCCGGTGAGAGAACGGCTTCGCTCTTCCAGCGGATCCCGTCGGCCGATCTGCTGGCAAAAAACCAGACATAAGAAGATGGATTGTTTTGATCCACGCGCGGCGGTTGCCACGGAGGACCGGGCGTGATGTCCGAAACGCGGATGATGATGGCGGAAGAGCGGATGTCCGCTTCTTGGCGGGCAATGCCTCCAAAGATTTCGCGTTCGGCGAAGCGATCACCGCCCAGCGCGCGGAACCACCAGCGCAGTTGTCCGCGAATGGCCGAGGGCCGGATCTCGGCAATCGCCTGATTTGCCCCGGAACAGAAGCAGGGCGTGAGCACGGTTAGAGAGTATGTGTCGGTTTTCATGATGGCATCTTTCCGAGATTGAGCGTGTTTTTGCAATAAGCGCGAATCGCGTCGGCGGCTTTTGCGATCTCGCCCTTTTGGCCGCTTTTCAAAAGCGACCATACTTCGGCGCCACGGCCGTCCGGTTCGCGTAGCAGCGTAACGATGGCAGTCTTTTTCTCGTCGGATGCCCGTTCGAAAGGCTTGATATCGCCGTTGATGATGCCTTTGATGTTTGGCGAGGCGTTCCACCTGTCGCGAATCTCATCGCGCATGGACTTACGCGGGATTCGGAACTTGTTGCGGTTAATGGCGTCGGTGATGGTCTGGTCAACAAGAGGGGCGAACGTCTTCAATTGCGCTTCGGCCTCACGAATGGCGGACTCAATCCTGTCGGTCGGCACGTTTTCGAGATTGAACTGCGTACGCCAGACATCAAACGCCTCGCGTTGTTTACGTTTCTGTTTATCACGTTGGATGTCCTCGGTCTTGTCCACGTGAAACCAACCGTAACCGGCTGCGGTTTTTGCGCCAAGTCCATAGATTTCGAGTCCGAGAATGAGCCATTGCCTGGCACACTCCAGCAGATCCGGCATCAGGGTGCGAATCCCTGGAATGGAGGAGTGCGGTGCCAGTGCGAATCCGAAATCATGATTAGCGGCGATAGCGGGAAACGGGATGGGGTTAGGCGCCTCATTGTCAAGAGCAACGGGCACACTCTCGTCGCTGTAGTAATCCATGTGATGAGACGTGGCAATGTCTATTTCAAGGTCGTTCTGGCGTGGGGTGTATGGTATCGCGCCGAAGAAGGCGACAGCGCCGGCAAAGTCATTTGGCAGAGAACCGAGACGACTTCTGATGATCTCCTGAGCGCTGGAGATGGCATCGGCAGCGGCCCAGACAAAATCCGATTTTGCGGACCAGTCGGCGGATGTCCAGCCGAAGACAATGGCAATCCGAGCCAGATGTTCCGGCTTGAGATCCTGAACGTCCGATTTGAGCGTATCAAGCGCGGCATGCCGGACAAGGCCCTTGACGGCAGAGCCGGGGATCAAAGGAAATCCGGCAAGACGTTCGAGGGAGCATCCGGCGTTCTCGAGAACGCCTCCAGACATGTTGAGCAAGAGGCGCGCCTTGTTTCTGGCGTAAACACGAATGACGCCTGGGATCGTATCCAGAAAGGAGTCATAAGCGGCCGCGCGAGAACGACGCAGGTCTTCCGGCAATTTTTGGGCCACGGCGACTTCGAGGAAGGCCCGACGTGCATCGCCCTTGACGGACGGATCGGTGTAGCGGGAAAAGCGCAGTGACCGATTTTCGCACACGGGTGCCGTGGGGCCGCCAAGAAGGTCAAGCGTGTGGGCTTGGGCATGGCTGGACATGGTCAGTCCTCCTTGCGTTTGGCCTTGCCAAAGCGCTTGATGTAATTGGCATAGGCAAGGGCTTCGGTGGAGGCGCGTTGGAGTTCCAATGAGCCTTTGGAAGCGAGGTCAGCGAGGTCGTTGGCAATGGCCTGGGACTTCAGGTGTGCGAAGATGTCGTCCATGGTTTTTTCAAATCCTCCGCCTTTCGCCTTTGCGAATGCGGCCGTAGCAAGCAGGCCGTCGGATGCAATCATGGTTGGGAGGCGTGAGAGAATGTTGCCACCTTCGGCACCGGTGATGGCGTCATTGCCAATAATGAACGCGAGTGCATGTTGGGCACGAATTTGTTCGAGATTTCTCATGGATGGGGTCCTTTATTTCAGAGTGACGGTGCAGTAACCGAGACCAGTTGAACCATCGCCACCGAATTGCCAGACGGGAAGGGCCACAAGCTTTCGGGAGAGTGCGGCTAATGCGTCGGGTGCGGCTTTACCCTGCCGGGAAACGGCGTGGATCGGTGCATAAAAAAACGTGTCCGCAGGGACGTTCTCTTGGTTAAACAAAAACTTCCCGGCAGCGGTTCCTGTATCATCGTCGATCTTAACGTGCTGAGCAACCTCGCAAGCAGTGGTTGTGAAATAAGAGAGCGTTCCATCCGCAACGACTACCAGCCGTGGAAGATTATTGGCGAAACCAGGGACAGTCTTGAACGCATCTGCAAGCTCAACCGGGATCATCCCTTTGTGTTTGAGAGGTTGATCTTCCAGAATCACTTCATTCCTGATGCCGAGGGCCTCCATCGAAAAACGGGCACCGTCATCGCCTAGATCATCACCGATCTCGGTTAGCCCTGCAAATAATCCGTCTCGAATCGCGCGATTAATGGCGACCGGCGAGGTTACCCAGGCAAAACCAGCTCGTGCCGAGCGAACAGGAAAAGCAAGAAGGCGGGCTTCACCAAACAGCAAAGCCCCGGCGTTAGCAGCGGATGCGTCTTCCGCGCCGAACAGCCAGGATATTTCCTTGGTGTTGTCATCGTCGGGTCTGACGAGGCGACCTTTGTCGTTCTTGACGAGTTCATCCGACCATGCGTCCGCCAGCACCCCCTTGATGCTGCTGCCGGGGATGACCGGGAAGCGGGTGTGGCGTTCGCGGACGACAGGCTGGTCGATGGCGCCGACGGATGAGCCGGCCCCGACGTGGAGCGGGGTGCGGGTGAAGAGGGTGAGAATCTGGGTGGTCATGGGTGTGTTTTCCTTTCGGTTGTGGGTGAGAGTGAGAGAGCAGGACTCAGGACACAGGACTCAAGGACGCAGGCGTTAACAACGATGAGCAGAGCCCGATGCCGAAGCCTTTTTCGCCGAAGCGCGTGCTGCGCGGGCGGTCGGGCGCCAGGGCGGCGGCCAGCGCCCGCGCCTCCTCCACCGTCTCGCAGTCGAAGACGTAGCAGGAGCCCGCAGGCACCGCCAGAACCGTTGGCTTGGGGCCCGCCTGGAGATCCCATCCAGAGAAGGCCAGCGGCTTGCCGACGCGGGCGGCGATGAGCCTGGCTGTCGCGAAACCGCCCGCCTTTGCCGCGAGCGCCTTCCAGTCCGCCCGTGCCATGCTAGCGGGCCGCTCGGCGTTGGGTAGCATCACCCGGCCGTCTTCAGCGACCCAGTCGGGGCGCCAACCGGCGTTGAACACCGCCGGTGACAGCAACGTCCAGCGCAGATAGCGCGTCGTGATCTTGGCCTGAGGCAGTTTAAGTCTGGCGGCCCGCGCCATGAGTCCGGCCACGCCTTGCTGACCTCCCAGGATCAGTTCCTGCGGTTTGTCGGCTCGTGCAAAGACGTCTACTGTGCCACAAGTGCCGCCCTTGGGAGCGATGTTACACGAAGCCGAAAAGGCCAGCGAAACATCCGGACGAAGCCGCAGATACTCGGCCTGATAGAGCCTGTGGTCGTCATCTCCCGTGGTGCGCGTTTCGGGATTGATGGCTATTCCGATGGTGCGCTCCTCGTCGTAGAGCGCAGGCGTCGTCGGTTCGAAGGATTCGCCCGCAAGATAGCGAGTGTAGTCGGCGGCAGCTAACCACGTGGGGCGATCCTCCTTGCCGAGTTTCTTCGCGCGGAAGGCATGTGTGAGCAGCTTGGGCAGATCCGTGCCGTCGCACAACACAAGCTCCATGTTCCAATCGAGCGGGAAAGGATAATAGATCTCGTCGTCCTTGGACGGAAACGGGCCGAGGGTCTTGAGCGCGCCGAAGCGGAAGGATGAATCCTGATGCTTGTCTGTGGCCCGCTTGGTATGTTCCGCGCCTTCCCATGGCTGGCGATCAGGCCACTGGCGGCGGAAAGCGTTGATGATGGCATTCCAGAGCTGGTCGGGACGGGGCCAATTGGCACCGAGACCGGCGTCGGATGCCGCCATCGGGCGGGCGTCGCGCAAAAAGAGCCGGTCGCGGGGTTGCAGATTGTAAGTATGATCACTCATGGATTAGTTTTCCCCTCTCAGACGGTTAATAAAGGTTTCGGCGAGAAAGAGGTTGAGGAAGTCATGAGGGGGGGGCGTTGGCTTGCGGCGCCCGGAGTCGGGAGTCTTGGGTCCTGGGTCCTGGGGTTTGGCGGACGCAGGACTCTGGACGCCGGACGCCGGGGCTGGCGGTGACCAGCAAACGGCGAGATAAGCGTCGATAGCGTGCGCCAGGGATTCCAGCTCCTGAGGCGACAGGCCCGACCCCTGGCGTGAAAGAACATGCCGCACGTCGGTCTGGATGACAGGGAGCATGGCAACCAGGTCGGTATCAGGCCGATCGAGCGCATAGGGTTGCAGCAGTGCGGCCAGGGCGTAAGGAAAGCGCCCCGAAAGTTTCCCCTCCTTGTTCAGAGTGGTGATCTCCCGCATCAGTTCGAGAGCGTTGCTTTCCCATTTGCACCCCCACTCGATGGTCTCGCCCGAACGCTTGTAGAGGCTGATGGCCAAGGCGGCTCTCCCATACACTCCTTTGGCGCGCTTCTCCGCTTTCTGCGCCTCGCGCACGAGCATTTGCAACGGGGCATTCTGATGACCGATGGCGATCCCGACCGAGACCTCGCTGCGGGAACCGGGAAAAAGACGCCCGTCAGCAAAGTCGGTGCGGAAGGCGTCGCGCAGCGCCTGGGCGCAAGCGATGGCCCGCGTGGAGGGGAGAATGGCGAGTACATCGTCACCGCCGGCATAGATCAACTCACCGTCGTAATGCTCCACCACGGTGCGAGCTTGATACATGGCGAAGTTGGCGAGCGCTTCGCTAAACTGAAGGTGATACGAGGGGGTGAGCAGACGGCTGAGGCCGGTGGCACCGTTCGCCGTGAGATAGGCCTTTGCCTGTGGCGCAAGTTGCTTGAGCAACTGGGGCGTCTTGGCACCGGAGACCCACTTGCCCATCTCGTCGCCATCGAGGGCGAGGACGGCGATGTAGGGGGACACCGGACCCGGGACGCCGGACCCAGAGGCGTTGCGGGCGGCAATCTCTTGGGTGGAGTCGGCCCGCAGCGCCTTGTTGACGACAGCGGTATCGAGGCCGAGTTTTTGCGGCAGGTAGGCGACGGCATCGGGACGGCACCAGAGACGTTTGATCAGGTTCATGGCACCATAGCGGTGCGAGGCGGCTGTGAAGAGATCCTTGTGCGCTTTCGTTAGCTCAACCCAGAACGCTTCGTCGCCCATGCACTCGTCCTTGCCGGAGAGTGAGTCCTTGACGGCGGCATCCCCTACCGGATTCCACTGTGCGAAATCGCGCGTGTTTCGGCGCTCGGCGAGCTTGGCGTCGAGCAAAGCGTAATGAGCCGACCAGAGAAGACCGGGATTGTTCAACCGGTCTTTCGCATCGCTCGTGTAGTAACGCCGGTCGCGGTCACCCTCAGAGATCCGCTTCTCGCCGAGATCGAGCATGCTCAGGATTCGTCCGGCAACGCCAACTGGGTCGTCCTCATTCTTCGCTAGTTGCTCGGTTGCGGCCAGGCACGTTTCGCGGTCAAGCCACGGTTGGACGGCCCAGGCGACCTGCGGAAAAGCTGCGATCTGGGCATTCCAACGCGCTTTCCATGCGGCTTTGCCACCGTGATCCAAGACCCAAGCCCATACAGCCTCACTGACCGTGCCCAGTTCCCCGGTTAGCGATGCGTGCGCCTTGGCGGCAAGTTCCGCCCCGCGCCCGTGCGGGACGATGGCGAAGAAACGGTTCGGGAGCGTTGGCGTGAGCAGCCAGTCCGCCATGTTGGCCCAGCCGCCCTTGTCCTTCTTCAGCCGTTCCCACGTGGTTTCAGTCGCGCCGCCGTCGCCGGTTTTCCAAGGCTTGGCGTAATACGTGTCTTTGTGCAGAGCATCAAAAATGCCGTTGCCGCGCAGACTCGGAAATATCACGGCGTCGGGGCCGATTTCGTCGGTGACGGCCTTGATGGCGTGAGCCATGAGCCACGAGATTAGATAGGAACCTGACCAGAGGTCGCGGGTGGAGCGAGCCTGGGCGATGAAGTCTTGGACCGGCCCGAGTTGGAAGAGGAGCAGTTCGGGCCGGACCTCCCGGCCCTCAATGCACGGAGCCATTGCCGAAGCGAACGACATGTGATTCCAAATCGTGTGATCGGGAATGCGCGTGTCCGCAGGAAGGAAAGCCAGTGCCGGGTGCTTGGCGGTGGCGTTCTCCATCCAGCGACGCCAAAACAAGAAGAACCGTTCGTGCCAATCGTCGGTCTCAATACCACCGATTGCCGACTGGATAGCGTCGGAGAGGGGTGCCGCGTTCACACCGAATTCTGGCGGAAACCTGTACGGTTCGGAGGAGAGCGGATGAATGAACAGCGGTTGGCTCTTAAACGTGTGGGAACACGCGCCTTTTGGAAAGACGAACCGCTCGGCCGATGCCGAAAACCAATCGGCAGGCTTTATGGATTTCTCACTATCCGCACGGCTCGCCTCATCGGTGAACCCGGCTGCTCGTTGTACGGCGGCGGCGTGGGCCTCGTGTAGGCCGATATCGAAACTTTTATCGGGTGCGTCATGCAGGAAAGCCATCAGCTTCCGCTGCCAGAAGGCAGTGTCCGTGCGGGTGTCACTCATGATTCAGTTCCTTTCGAATGTGCGGGGCGAAATCGGGGAAGACGGAGGCATGCAGCAGCGCCTTCATTTCGGGCCACTGATCGCAACTCTTGTCACAGACGGATATGTAGAGGCGTTTGACAGCTTCTGGAGACACACATTTGCCACCATGGCCAAAGCGCGTCTCATTACGCTGGCGGAGAATGTCGCGGTCCTCACAGGAGATCGTATTGAATGCGAAACGATCCTTCTCCAACAACCTGAGACCCTTATCGAGTCCCAGAGCCAGCGGCCGGTCGGGGCACTCTTTCTGCATCCGGATAAGCTCGTTTTTCAGGCGTTCTTCGGGCTTGAGCCTGGCGATAAGATTTTCGGCATACCAGCAATCGGGGGCGCACTCCAATTCAGATAGACGGACCTTGGCTAGAAGTTCCACCGCACGGTAGATCGCCGACAGAGCCTCTTCGGGGCGGCCATACGTGTGTTCGCGAAACGCCAACGCCAGGACGTCTGCCGCTCGATCAACCGAATAGTCTGGTGCGGCACGCAAGCGGTCGAGGACGCGGCGGGATTCGGCAAGTACCTCGAAATCCGAGGCGGCCTTGAGCGCCTCGGTGTAGGCGAGTCGATTCCATTTTGCGAGCATGGCGGCTGCGGCTGCGGCGAATGGGAAGAAGGATGTCGACAAGGATGCGAGGCGCTCGGCGGCGGCATAGTCACCGTGCTCCAGCAAGACAAGCACATCCTGAAGGCGCTGTTCGGCTTGCAGGCGGGCCGCATCGACGCGGTTGACCTGCTCCGTGCCAGTCTTGACCACGCCATCCGCTCGTTCACCGGTGATAAACGCGATCTGCCCCATTCCCACGTCGAGACAGGCGAGCGTGGCGGCGGCCGTCATCTGCTTGGTTCCTGAAGTCGGGTTGACGGTTAGATCGGCGCACGGCACCGTCTGTCGCAACGTCTGCAGGAGCGCGCGAAACTCGCGGCGGCAAGCGAGGAGATCGTCCGGATCGGAAAAAGAGGCGAGAATGGAGACGTGGACATCGGGCCGGTCGATTCGAAGTTCTTCAATCACGAGGTCGGCAATGCCCTTGGAGTCGGGACTGACACTCGGGATCAGGCCGACGGTGCTCTGCAATGGACACGCGCGGATGCTGTTCACCAGCCCTTGGGCGAGGTTGCTGTGCTTGCCGGCAGTGCCGGTGCCAACAGTGAAGAGGATGAGTGTTGATCGGGATGATGTCTTCATGTGAAAGACAATACCTTTCTTTCGTGCAATGCGGGGTGCTACGGTTATCCGTGGATATCCGCGAAGAAGTCGATGCCTCGGAAAACAATTTTGGAGGTGGGGTACGTGGGCTTGCCCCCTCTTTTAGGCAGCAGCATCTCCGAGAATGCTGACAGCATCGGATGCGCGGTGAATTTGCTGCGGGCCGAGGAGAGACACTTGCTGAAGTCCTGAGGAGCGATGGATTCATCGGTGAAACGCGTACCGCCGCAGAATGCGTGAAGCCATTCGGGAGCGGAAGCGGATGGATCGAGACGGCGACGGAGGCAAAGCGTCTTGAGAATCCCGGACTGGCCCCGCAGCATAAGCGAGACAACGGCAAACTCGGTGGGGCTTAGAGCCACGTCATCGCTGCCAGCCACGCACAGCACGCCGGTGTCGCCATCGAGGGTCAGGCGCGGCGCATTAGCAGCAGGCGGAGCGACCCGCTGAAAACCCCTGACCAGCGCCGCGTAGCTCGGCGGCGCACTCTTGAATGCGCTTTCGTACCAGCCGCGCATCTTCACGAACGGCACATCAATCAAATCCACTTTCGGTTTGACGATGACCGGCTTGCCCTCTCGCGTGCGATGCCGGTCTTTTCCGGTTGGAAAAAGAAACGGTGGATCGAGCGGTGTATCGTAGGGCGGGTTCACGAGCACATGGAGGACACGATCCTGCTCGCGGCCCACCAGGCTCATGCACGCCATCAACAGCGCCCCCATGGTTTTGCGTCCGCCCGCAATGGATGCCAGCACGCGCGTGCAGGAATTATCCGTTTCGGCCCGCAGGTGGCGGAGGATGAAATCAGCGGCGGTCGCGTTATCCGCCGATGTGGCGATGTCATCGAGGTCACAGGTGCCGTTTGCTGAGGGAAAGATGCGGACGTGGTCCGAAGCCAGTCCGAAACCAAGTTTGTTTTCGATCGGCAATCCACGGCGTTTGAATGCGGCGCACAATCGACTCCATCCGCATTCTTCGCCCGAAAACAATGACGCCTCCAACGCCGTCCTGCCTGTCCGAGTCGTCAACACCACAATACGGTCAGGGAGGACCGGCGGCGATTCCAGCGCCAGCGCCCACAGGGTTTCGGTTAGAACGGATGGCGAGACGCCCATGACCGCAATCAGAATCGTTTCACATCGGCTGGCACTCAGGCAACACCCCCTTTGTTTGGAAGCCGGCGCCAGAAGATTCTGAATCTTGACGTTACCCTTCTTTCGCGCGCCGCTTCCAGAGTGCGGCGATTATAACGGGTTGGAGAGTGAGGGACAAGGTGAATAATGGGCCGCGTGTTCTCATATTCTGACTCCTGTATTCTGACTCCTGACTTCTCTCTTGCAAACACCCCGAAGGGGTTTTGCAAGAGCCTCAAAGTGTTGATTTCCAGCGTAGGTTGAAGATGCAAAATCGCGTTTACAAAACCGTTGAAAGCCTCGGACAGCCCCAGGTGTCTGTGCGCCGCGCCGCCGCCGCCATCTCTGGGGCCTGTTTTGTGTCTATTTCTGTTCATTTCTGTCTATTTTGCCCGAGCGGTGGGTGTGCGCAGCGGTGTGTGCGCCCCCACAGTGGGCCGCACTGGAGAGCGTAAAAGACGAAAGGGCGGGGCGGTGTTTTTGTGCTTGAGGTCAATCGGGGACAGGATGTCAATCGGGGACCAGACGCCCCGACCCACTTTCTCGATTTCCTGTGGCATTCGTCATGATCTGCGGCGCGGCAGGGACGCCCGCTTCCCTTTCCGTTTTCAGCTTTCTGTTTTCAGCTTTCCGTTTTCCGTTTTCAGCTTTCCGTTTTCTCTTCATCAGCCCCGCCCGCAAAAACCGATTGCACTTTCTGCGAGCGGGTGGTACAACACCGGGGACATCTTACAGCAACGAGGGGTGGGCTATGGATCGGCGCACGGCGGGGACGGCGGCACATCCGGAAGAGCGGATCATCGCGCGCCTGAAACAAGCGGCGGGTGGCGAGGTCTCGGGCGAGCGGCTGTGTGCCGAGTTGGGGATCAGCCGGGCCGCGGTCTGGAAGCATATTCAGGGCTTGCGCGACGGCGGCTACTGCATTGACGCCGCGCCGCGCCGCGGCTACAGCCTTCGCACGGCTCCGGACACACCGCTCGCCACCGAGGTGGTGCCGCTGCTGACCACGCGCCTGATCGGGCGGCCGTATCACTTCCTCGCTGCGACCGATTCGACCAACCGCCAGACCGCCGCCTACGCGGATGCGGGGGCAACCGAGGGAACGGTCGTTGCGGCGGACGCGCAGACGGGCGGACGCGGCCGGATGGGTCGCGCCTGGGTGTCGCCGCCGGGCCTCAACGCCTATGTCTCGATCCTCTTGATGCCCGCCATCGAGCCGGCCCGCGTCACTACGCTGCCGCTGGTCGCCGGACTCGCGGTCGCGCTGACGATCGAACGGATCGCGCCCGGGCTGCGTCCCCTCGTCAAATGGCCCAACGACATCCTCCTCAACGGCCGCAAAGTGTGCGGCATCCTCTGTGAGATGGAGGCCGAGGCTGACCGGATCAGGCGGGTCGTTTGCGGGATCGGCGTCAACCTCAACCAGACGACATTTCCCGCCGAACTGGCGCCACGCGCCACCTCACTCGCGCTGGAATCGGGCACGGTCATTGCGCGGGCGCGCTT
>VGWG01000071.1 GCA_016873675.1 Lentisphaerota bacterium
CCGGCGGTGTTTCAATCCACGCGCCCCGCGAGGGGCGCGACTTCTTACCTGGTGCGGGGTGTTGTGGAAAGTCCGTTTCAATCCACGCGCCCCGCGAGGGGCGCGACAAGATGGGCAATCAGGAGGGGTCATGCTCGCTGGTTTCAATCCACGCGCCCCGCGAGGGGCGCGACTTGGCAAGCCGCCCGATCAGATATCTGTTGTGTGTTTCAATCCACGCGCCCCGCGAGGGGCGCGACCCGTCGCCGTCGCTGTGCTTACGCGCACGGCGCGTTTCAATCCACGCGCCCCGCGAGGGGCGCGACAGGGGGAGGGATGATGGACTTGAATGAATGGGCGGTTTCAATCCACGCGCCCCGCGAGGGGCGCGACGTTGGCACTGGTCCGATTTCTCGCCAAGTATCAGGTTTCAATCCACGCGCCCCGCGAGGGGCGCGACACGGAGGACAAATGAAAGCACGATCACAGTCCGGTTTCAATCCACGCGCCCCGCGAGGGGCGCGACCTCACTTGAAGAGGAAGGGTGGGTTGCTTGCATTGTTTCAATCCACGCGCCCCGCGAGGGGCGCGACCGAGGATAGTGTAACATGTTCTATCGCATGTTCATACGAGGATAATTCCGCGAACTCAGCGATAACAGGGATCGCATTCCAGTTGTCAATGAACAAGAGAGACGTAACTCATTCCAGATAAACGACTAACGACTTCCGCGAACCGGCCTTGGTAAATCATGTGAGCTTGGGGTTCGCGGTTACAGAATGAGTGGGTCTTCCACGTCAATTGATGGCTTAGCCCCTTGGTGCTCAATGCGGTGTTTGTAGTTGTTTCCCAGGAAATAGAAGCGAAGGCTGTCAGTTTCCGGCTCGAAAAGATCGACCAGACGCGCTTTTAGCGCCGTCCATTGCGCCTGATCGACATTGCATTCGAAAACGGAATTCTGCACGCGGATGCCGAAATTCTCACATGCTTTCGCCACCCGACGCAAACGGCGCCGGCCCGCAAGATCAATGGTGCAAACATCATAGCTGACCAGAACGAGCATGGTGAGACTCCCGCTATTTCAAAAGAAACGGTGGATAGGCGTCGAGGTCTCCACGTAAATGGCGCGCGAGCAGGAGCGCCTGGGCATGCGGTAAGAGACCCAGTTCCACCTTTTCATTTAGAAACGGGTGCTGGAGGGTCTCTTGCTTCTTTTTCTGCCAGGTCTGGAGCACGGTCTTGCGCGTGTCGGGGTCCATGACAACCGCACCGGTTTCCGTGGTTTCAAATCCCTTGCCGTTCACCTGATTCAGATTGATCAGCGAAAGCGCCACGCGATCCGCCAGAATCGGACGAAACTCCTCCATGAGATCAAGGGCCAAACTGGGGCGGCCAGGCCTCAGCGCGTGAAGAAAACCGATCTGCGGATCGAGCCCGACGCCCTCAAGCGCAGATTCGCAGTCATGCGCCAGGAGCGTGTACAGGAACGAGAGCAGCGCGTTCAAAGGATCGAGCGGCGGGCGACGGCTCCGCGTGGTCAGCGCAAAGACGTCCTTCTGCGAGCGAATCATGCTGTCGAAAGCGCTGAAGTAGGCGCTCGCGGCCTCCCCTTCCAAGCCGCGAAGCGTATCGGTGTCCGCCGCACTCTGAACACGCCGGACCACATCGGAGATCATGCCAACGGAACGCGTGAGATCCGTGCCCGGCCCGTGATCGCGCTGCGCCCGTTGAAGCACCGTGCGGGAGTTGGCCAGCTTGCCCAACACAAAGTATCGTGCCAGTTCGCAGGTGGCGACCGGATCTCCTGAGCGGCGGATCTGCTCGCGTCTCAGCAACACGTTTCCCGAGACTGGTCCCGTCACTCGCGCGAGGAATTTGCCCCATTCGGAGAGGAAACTGACGTGTACGCCACGCTCACCGCACAGACCGAGCAACGGCGGGCTGCAGGCGACCTGACCAAAACAGACGATTCCCGCCAGCGTATGAATGGGCAGTCGCAAAACATCTGTGCGCTCCACGGACGCCACGACCGTTTCGCCTTCTTGCCGCAGGTAGGCCCCCTGTGTGGTAACGTAGAGCGTATTGAGCAGTTTCTTCATGACAGGTTTCGATCACGAACCGCGGCGGGATTATCTCCCCCGACGACCGTTGGATCGTCACGAGGGCAGATCTCCTCAATCTGGCGGAAGAGCCACTTTCGGGCGGACTTTCCATATCCAGCGGACTGTGGCAGACAGGCTTCCATCAGTGAACAGGAAGAACAGCGCTTGTTGTGGTCCGCAGGCGGCGTGACGCCCGCCGCGAACAGGTTCTGGACCGCCTGACAGACGGCTTCGGTCTCGGCACGGAGCACGGCATCGAAGGCTACGGGTGTCCGGTGCTGTTTCTCGCCCAGGAAGAGCGCCCCCTCCGGGATGCGGGCGGAGAGCATCTCCTCGATGCAAAGGGCCTGGGCGCAGAGCTGGACCTCGTAGCATCGGATGTCCTTTGCCGCGCCGCGCTTGTACTCCACGGGGAACGGCAGCCATGTGCCGCCGATTCCCGGAATGCAAACGCCGCCTTCGGAGGGCGCGATGCGGTGCAGTTCGACCACATCCGCAACACCCGTGATGCCGAGGCGGAGCGACCGGAGCCGGAGACTGCGGAGTATCTTCAGGTCGCCGCGCGACTCACTTGCTCCGCTGTGGGCCTTATCGTGGAGCACGCACCCCTCGGCAGTGAAGACGTTATCCGACCACACCTGCTCCAAGTGGATCAGCGCGCACCGTCGGGGACAATGAACGTACTGGCTCACGGCCGACAGCGGCAGAAGCTGGTCTTCGGTGTACATGGAGAGAGCCGAGAGCGTCATGGCGAGAGGCGCGACACGAGGGCGGCGTATTCGTCTTGGGCGGAGCGGCAGGTTTCAAGAAGATATTCAGGTTTTGTCGGAAACTGCGCGAGGCCCCGGTAATAAAAAGCCTTGTGCCGTTCGTCGATGATGAACGGCGTCACACCATGCCGGAGACATTCCCTGACCGCGACGAGTCGGCCGACGCGTCCGTTGCCGTCCTGAAACGGATGGATGGCCTCGAAGGCGTGATGGAAGGAGATGATGTCGTCGAAGCCAGCTTTGCGCGTGGCGGCATAGCCGGCAAGCAATTCCCGCATGGCGCGGGCGACCTGACGCGGCGGCGTGGTCTCGCGTCCGCCGACGACATTCGGGAGTTTCTTGTAGCCGCCAATGCGGAACCACTCCCGCCGCGAATCGGACGTGCCCCGTTTCAGCAGGGCATGGAACCGTTTGACCAGCGACTCGGAGAGGGGGCTGTCCGCCGTGTCCAGCAGCAGGTCGAAACAGGCGAAGTGGTTGACGGTCTCGATGATGTCATCCACTCCGGCAGACTCGGCGTTCTCGACCAGCAGGGTGTTGGTTTCGAAGATGTGGCGCGTCTGCTCCTCGGAGAGGCGCGAGCCTTCGATGCGGTTGGAGTTGTAGCAGAAAGCGATTTGCGTGGCGTGGTAGAGACCGCCCTTGAGACGGGCGGCCTTCTCCTCGCGCAACCGGGCAAGCAGGTTTGTCGGAAGTGACATGTCATGCCTCATGACGGAGATGCAGTCTCACCCCCTTGGGCAGCGTTGCATCCGTCCACTGATTGACCACCTCGTAGTCGACAAACGACTCCGGGAACTCCTTGCCATCCTTCAGCCTGACTCTGATCCCCTCGAACAGTGTATGGGCGTGAGCGCAGCCGAGTTTAGACTCGCGCAAGTTCTGCTTTTTCTGCTCTTCGTCAGTCGCCCCAGCATGAGTGCCGACGTGCTCAAAGTCATAAATACCGCGAACAATCATCTCGCCACGCGCGGCGGAACGGTCGTGTTCGAACATTCTGGAAAGGGCTTGGAAAAAGAGATCCAGGTCGGCCTGCGTGAACCCGGTGCGCTCGGCGAAGGATGGCGAAACATAACCTTTCGCGACATAGAGGGCGTAGGGGACGATGTGCTTGTTGCCCATCGTGCGTTCCTTCCCTTTATCTTTTTCCGCTGTAACCGCACATCGTGTAATGGAAATTTCGAGCGGGGTGATGCGATCAACGGACTGGCCAAAGGAGAACTGCACGGGTCCACGCACCTGACCGAATGCAGACCCTTTCATGATGTCATCGCCAGTGGATAGCACACCGCCAAACGTGCGCACATCAAAGAACTCACGGCAAAGCCAGTTCTTGGCTTTTTCTGCTTCGGATGATCCGATAAGGTGAGTGATGTTATCCTTGTCTTTTGCAGCAGTGATGGCTGGCTTCTGTTCGGTTTCGATGACCGCACCCTGCTTGATGAGAATCTTGAAGTCGTTAGCTGTATCCGACTCGCGGGCGGGTGGGAACAATTCGACAAAGTTACGGATCTTGCGTTTGAGACAGACATCGGTGACGATGCCGCGGTTGGTGTTGGGGTCGATGCGGGGCATGTTACCCGCGTCAGGGTCGCCATTGGGATTGCCATTAGTGACCTCGAAGAGGAGAAGGAAGTCGTGTCGGTTGGTGAGAATGCTCATGGTGGTTTTCCTTTTGTTTACGTGTTAAACGAGTGAGAGTTGGTGGTCGGTTTCTGTTTGGGCGATCTTCTCGGCCTCTTTGGCCTCTTTCCTTTCGGCGCGCCCGGCGGCATCAGCGGCTTGCTGTTGGTAGAAGCCTAGTGCAAAACGCCCTTGCGCTTGAAGGTCAAGGTGGCGAGGAAAGACGGGTGGAATCCTGTCAGCAGACTTGAAGTGCGAGAGAATGTCCCGGATGACGGTCTCCTCGTATGCGTTGTTGCCAGACTTACGAATCTTGTCGAGATGATGGCGGTTCAGGCGCAAAAGGAGTGGCAGGACGGTGCCGGGCGATGCGCTGGCTGTGCCGAAATAGCGTTCGGCGACGCCTGTAAAGCCTTTGGGGTAGCCTTGCGCTTTCTTTTGCGTTTCGGATAGCACCGACAACAAACGCCCGCAGTTGTAGGCGGGGTCGTCGGTGTCTGCTGTGAGCTGGGGTCTGATTTCCATGTCGGATTCCTTTCGGTTACGGTTGAGGATCAGTTTGAGAAGTGAGAAACGGCTCTCGTCGTAGATGAGCTTGTAGTCTTTATCGGCGAGCTTGGAGCGCAGTTGAGCGAGTATGGGCTTGATTAGGACGGTCGACGGCGCAGCGCGTTCGAGCGCGGCACGATAAAGCTGGGAAAGTGTTTCAGGACGAAGATCCTTTGCCTCGCGGACTGTGCTATTTGCGAGCCAGTAGATCGAGAGCGGATTGTACTCGGATTTCCTGTCTTCCGCTTTTTTCGCCGCTTTCGGCGCTTGTCGCATCGGAACATCAAGAGCGAGGTCAGCAAACCAAGTCACAAAGTTGGCGACGGCTTGATCCAGCGGTTCCTGAACCCAATGGCTGATGGCCATACGCCCCGCACAACCCTTGAGCGTGACCGCGATAAATGCATCCTTCTTCGCGAGTTCGCGATCGACGCCTGCCCACGGCGCCTTCATGAAATCTGCGACGGTTTGCGGGTCTGGCTTGTTTAGAAGACTAGACATCCAACTACCAACCATCTTTGTCTCCTTCGCCCAGAAGCAGAGAACCGTTCCGCCAGCCTCCCTGAGATGGGTGTTATCATCTTGCATAAGCGCCTTGAGCGCCGTGCAGTAAGCCGTAGCAGCATCTTCAGAGGTCGGACAGTTCAATCCTTCATGAAATCCGTAAGATGCGAAAGCCTTCGATGATTTCTCGAATGAAACCAGAGCCGCTCCTCCGGGCGGACTGTCAGCAAAACCTCCTATCTTTACACTGTGCGTGCGAGCGATGGGTTGATCCGGTTTGCCGGTGACGATGCAAAGACCGCGATGGGCTTCGGCTTTTGTCGCGTTGACCTCGGCGACATACTGCTTACGCCACCAGTCGCGAATGCCCTTGTCTTCCAGAAGAAGTCTGTCATTGACGCGGAACGAGAAGTTTTCAGGACCCAGTTTCACTTCGGAGCCGTCAGCGCGACGGATCCACCAAGCGGGCTTTGTTTCCTTCCTGCTATCGTCATTCGCCTTGGTGCCGTACCTGATGAACGGTGGCGGCTCGCCGTCCTTGAGTGCTCTGCCAAAAGAGACGACTTCAGAAAGACTATCCTTGCATTCGTCGGCATCATTCGCCGCCTGGATCTGCTCCCAAAACGCATGTTGTTTGGAAGCGTTGTTACGGCGGCGATCGACCTGCTTTTTTTCGGTCTCTTTGGCGAGTTTCTCTGGGTCGCCCTCCAGCCCGAACACGGCGGTGACGCCGTCGGCGAGAAACTCGGAGACGCCGCCAGCGACCTTGACGCGTTTGGTTTTCGGGCAGTCGAACTCCTTGCCGCGCTTGTCGTCCCCCGTCTGAGTCGGTCCTTGCCCGATCAAATGTCCCTCGGAATCGAGGTCAATGATCCATCGAACAGCCTTTGGCTCAAATGCGAGATCGTCAAGCAGGTTCCGGGAATGCGCGTAGTCGTAGAGGTGTTTCAGAAGCATGACTATTTGCCCTCCGTATCATCCTGAATTAGGACGGGGGTATCGTCAGGATGGCAGCGAACGATGTTGTTATTGATCTCAGCTTGAAAGAAAGAGGGGCGGGGGGTGATTTTTTTGCCCGCGAACAAATGGCTCGGATCGGCATTGTACTCCTGGAGGCGCTTGGTCTTTTCGCCCTTCTTCAACCCCGACAGGCTTTGCTCAAACTGCTCGCGGGTGGCAGTGATCGCTTCCGGGGTGAGCCATTTGAATCCTTTCTCAAACAGACGATAATCAAACACATCGTAGAGCATCAAACCCAGCGGCTCGTATTTGATCGAAGACAAAGGGTTGCCTGTGGCGGCAAGCTCCTCTTTGCGACGGTCAAAAGCAGTCACAGGGTCTTCTTCGTAGTCGAAAAAGGCGTCAAATTCACGAACCCCCATGCACGGACGGTGAAAGCATTTGCCGGAAGAGGCACGACGCTTGATCTGGCCAAGATACTTGCCGATGTTGCACGAGGCGCGGTCAGCCAAT
The DNA here is from genome assembly GCA_016873675.1 of Lentisphaerota bacterium. Classification (NCBI taxonomy): domain Bacteria; kingdom Pseudomonadati; phylum Lentisphaerota; species Lentisphaerota bacterium. The sequence continues at coordinate 7,001 of VGWG01000071.1, forward strand.
TGCGTCAGTTTGACTTCGGCGGTAATCAAGTATTCAACGTCCCGCAAGGCAAGCATGTTGCGCTGGGTTCCGTCAGCCGCACCGCCGCCTGCTTGGATGGGTTTGACCTCGACCGTGCCGTTCATCCAAGACTGCGCACTCTTATCGCTGATAACAGCAGTAACCTCGTTGCGGCGGGTGGAAAACCAAACGCCGCGTTTGACAACATGGATCGTGTCAATCAGGTAATACATCTCCGGTTCCCAGTAAACGGCTTCGAGGATGCCGCGGGCAGCGGACGGTGTAATGACCGGATAGCTGACCCGTTCGACTTTCATTTCAGGGCGTGTAAAACAGGCGAAGTCCCCCCACACGCGCAGGGTGATGCGGTTGTCTTTTATCATAGCAAGAAGTCCTCCAGTGGCGGCGCGTTGTCGGGTTTGATGATCCCCACGTGACGGTTGTACTGGGCGCAATCCAGCACAAAGATTTCAAGGTTGGGTAAAAGCGGAGTGAGCAATTGATGCTGCTGAAAGAAAAGGAAGTCCCGTTGGCGGGTGTTCACCATGTAACGCTGGAGGCGGCGGAGATCGTCACGGGTGAAACGCGGTTCCTCCGGGGCATGTTTGGCCCGGTTGCGGATTTCGGCGATAACATGGCGGGCGAAGCCCTTTGGAATGACGACAGGGGTTCCGGAGTCATGGATAACGACCGCTTTCTCGGCGACCGTGCGGAAATGGAACGCCTCGCGCTCGCGCTGAATGTCGTGTTGGTCGGAGTCCGACAATTGGAAAAGCGCTGAGAAGTAGTCCGCAAAAATAGACGGATCACTGGCTAACGCATCACCGGCTCGGTCTGTCAACCTCGCCAGCGTGATGGCGGCTTGTTCAGTGGCGGTGCTGTAGATGCCGCCGGGCAATTTGTTGTCTTCCGGCTTAAAGACATTTACCGTGCCGAAGTCAGCGAGTTTGTGTTCACGGTTACACCGACCCGCGACCTGAACGATGGAGTCCAGGGGCCCCATCGCCCGCCAGACGGCAGGGAAGTCTACATCCACGCCCGCTTCGATGAGTTGCGTGGCAATGACACGGCAGGGACAACCGGCCTTGAGGGCGCGGCGAATGCGACGGATAACGACAAGCCGATGAGCAGGACACATCGCGGAGGAAAGGTGGATCGGCTTTTGCTTGGAATCCGTGATTCTGTCGTTCAGTTTGTCCCATAGTTCGCGGGCGTGGCGTGTCAGATTGACAACACAAAGGCATTGTGGCTCGGCGACAAGACGGTCGGCTAGTGTGTCCCAATCCAGCGGTGCCGACTCAAACGAGTAGCTCACACGGCGGAGCGTTCTGTAAACAGCATCCGGTTCCGGCGCGATTTCGCGGATTTCATCAGGTTCGAAACCGTCTGGAAGACTGCGCGATTTACGGAAGGCAGGCTGTGTGGCGGAACTAAACACGACACTCACCCCGTAGTTCGCCGCGAGTTCGCGAAAGACCGAAAGCACCGGCGTCAGCAGGTGCGTCGGAAGCGTCTGCACCTCGTCGAAGATGACCACCGAGTTCGCGATGTTGTGCAACTTGCGAGCACGGGAGGGCGAGGCAGCGAAGAGCGACTCGATGAACTGGACGGATGTGGTGACAATGACGGGCGCGTCCCAGTTCTCGGAAACGAAGTCAAGATGCGAGACATCCTCGTCGTTCTCGCAATCGCGCGGTTTCACGGACGAATGGCATTCCAAAACGACGCCTTTATTGTCGGGATCGAGCACTCGGCGATACTCTGCGGCGTTCTGTTCAATGATAGAGAGATAAGGTATGACCACGATGACGCGCCGCAAGTTGTGTCGCTTGGCATGGGCGAGCGCGAACGCCATGCCCGCAAGTGTCTTGCCACCGCCAGTCGGTACGGTAAGCGAGAAAAAGCCTTTCTCTTTTTCAGCGGCAGAGACGCAAGCGTCGAAAATACTGTTGCGTATGTCAGCCATCGGGCTGGTCGGATTGGCGTCACGTTTGCGGTTGCGTTCAGCGATAATACGCGCCAGCAGTACGGATGCGTCAAGCGGGATAGCACTTGCGGCTAGTTTCACCGTGTTTGCGCCGAGTTTCTCCCAGAACGCTGAGTCCAGCCTATCCGCATCGATAAGACAGGAAAACACCATTCGTGTGAAGAATTCGAGGGAAAGCAGGTTTTCGGCAGATATGTGGGTCGGCAAAGAATTTTCTTTAGGCAACGAAAATTGTTGCGGCATGACGGTGCGCACCAGATCCGACGAGTTGGTGTCTGCCACCATCGCCTGAAGGTCGCAAACGTTGTGCAGTCCTGCATGATGGCCTGCAACAGCAAAAGCCAAGGGGAGTGACTCCGCGCAAAATGCAGCCGCCGCTCCATATTTCGCGTGCTGTGTATTGTTGTCTCTACGCCTATTGCCCGCAAGCATTTCTTGAAAGGGTCTTCGAGCCTTACCCAAATCATGCAGCAGACCAGCGGCGTATCCCCATTGTGACGCCCCAAACGCCCTGCCAAACTCACAACCCATTGACGCAACAGCTATGGCATGTTGATCTAATGGCTGCCAGTCCGATATTGGCGCGCCGTCTATGCTGTGAGCGTATCCGTTCAAAACGATGCCTTTTACATATGAATTGAGCGTAACCATACTGATAAAGTTATTTTTCGTCAAATGACTTTATTGCGGATGCGATCTGATACGGCGTGTCAACACACATGGTCAGTGCTCCTGTTTGGGTATACGGATGTGTTTCGGCAGGCCGGTCTTGACACTGCGGCGGCGGAGAAGGGTGCGGACCAGGGCGAGGTCGTCGGCAAAGTCGGCGCGGCGGGCGGCCTGGCTGGCAGCGGCGAGGAGCAGGTCGCCCAGGCGTCCGTTGGGAAACAGCACGCGGCAGGTGCCGCCGGGTTCGGCATTGCCCGTGGCGGCGTAACCGGCCCGGATGCGCGCTTTGAAATCGGCCAGCGGCTTCGGCAGGATCAGATCGAGTTCGTCCAGACGATATAGAAACGTCTCGGCCGAGACGCCGAAGCGGTGCTTGAGCCGCAGCAGCATCTCCCACGTCCAGCCGTCGGGGGTGATCCCGACCTGCCGCACCGTCGCGTGAACCGCCTCGGCGGGCATCAGGAAAAAGGCGGTGAACTTGGCCGCCACGTGGGCAGCGTCCAGCGGCTTGTCGCGTCCGGCGATCTCCCGCACCTGTCCCGTGTAGCAGTAAATGCGTCCCAGCTCGCGCACGAGCCGGAAGAGCTGGCGCTCGGTGCTCGGCCGGTCGGCGGTCGAGACGAAGAGAAAGGCGTTCTCCCACCGCTCGTCGTAGCAGGCGGCGCTCTCCACGCCGTCCGGCAGCGGCGCGAACACCACGCGCAGACCGGCGTTCTCAAAAAGCTCCAGATAGTCGAAAATCACGGCGGGGCCGATTCCGAAGAGGGCGCGCACGCGCATCGCGAGTTCGGCGATGCCGTATTCCGTGCGGGGCATTGCCAGACGGAGCGGGATGGCGGCCCGGCGGGCCGCCTCGCAGAGATCCTCGGCGATCAGGTAGGCGTGAACCAGATCTTCCAGGGTATGGAGGGTTTCGCGGGCGTAGGGCTTGTCGCCGGGGAGGAGGTGAATCAGCCCCTCAGGGGCCTCGGATGACCCCGCGAGATTTGGACGGCGGACCGACACGTGGTCGCGCGGCGTGTCTTCCGACCGCACCCCGTAGCCGACGGTTGCCTCCCTCAGGATCGCGGGCGTGATCACCCCGTCTGCCCGCCGCGCTTCGCTTCCGGCGCGGCCCAGCACTGCGTCCACCGAGACATCGAGCGCCGAGGCAATGCGGCAGAGCACGGGTGTGGAGGGAACGCTGCGCCCGCGCTCGATGTTGTTGAACGCCGGCGCCGACATCCCGATCCGACCGGCCAGATCGAGCTGTGTCATACGGCGCTGACAGCGGATATTGCGGATGCTCGCGCCAATGCCCGCCGCCGACAAGGAATCCGCTTTGGAAAAAGAGCGTTGATTCATGATTGGGACAATATATACTAAATCAGGATTGCCGACAACAACAATTTCTACAACGAGAAGAAGGCTGAAATTGGAAAGCTGAACATGCGCGTTACGTCAGGCGGCCAATGGCGGGAAGCGGCCCGACGAGGGGGCGGGCGTAATCGAGGAACGCACGGGTGACGTCGTTGCCGGCCTTGTTGATGAAGGCCGGCGGCATGTGACGGGTGTTCTTGGCGACGGCGCGGAGCGGGACGATGGTGAAGGTGACGGCATAGCGCCGACCGGGTTTGCGCGTGATCGCCACCGAGCCGCTGGTGTGCTTCCCGGAGAGGGCGGCGGCCACGGCGGTGGAGCCGACCCGCCGGGCTTCGCGCGCATCGGTCGGCGAAGCGATGCCGGGGAAGCTGCGCTGGAGGTAGCCGAAGGTGTCGGCGCGGACCCGCGAAACGCCCGCTTTCTCCTTCACAACCTGGGCCAGCAGGTCACCCAGCGCGCCGGTTCCGGATAGCTGGACGTTGCCGTGAGAGTCGGTCTCCGAGATGAATTTGGCAATAATCGGCGTGCCGTCGGCGTCGCAAATGCCTTCGGAAACCGCCACCACGCACCGCCCCACCGTCTTCATCACCCGCTGCACGTCGGCGGCGAAACGGTCGAGCGAGAAGGGGCGCTCGGGGAGGTAGATCAGGTGCGGCCCGTCGTCGGGATAGACGCGCGCCAGCGCCGATGCGGCGGTGAGGAAGCCCGCGTGACGGCCCATGATGACGTCGATCTTCACGCCGCCCAGGGCTCGGTTGTCGAGGTTGTCGCCCATGATCGCGGAAGCGACGAAGCGGGCGGCCGAGCCGAAACCGGGCGTGTGGTCGTTTGCGCGCAGGTCGTTGTCGATCGTCTTGGGGATGTGGAAGCAGGCGATGCCATAACGGGCGCGGCGGGCCTCTTCATTGATGATGTGGACCGTCTCGGCCGAGTCGTTGCCGCCGATGTAGAAGAAATAGCGGATGTCGCGGGCGTGCAGCACGCGGAAGATCGCCGCGCAGTCTTCGGGCGTCGGCTTGCGCCGCACCGATCCGAGTGCCGAGGAGGGGGTTGCGGCGACGGCCTCGAGGGTCTTGCGGCTCGGCTTGCGCAGGTCAATGAGGCGCTCCTCCAAGATCCCCTGAATGCCGTGGAGCGCCCCGTAGATCTTGCCGATGGCCGCCGCGTCACGGGCGGCGAGCACCGCGCCGACGAGGCTCTGGTTGATCACCATCGAGGGACCGCCGCTCTGGGCGATGAGCATATTGCCTGGGGTCATACGTCGCTCTCCTGTGTGAATCTCCGGGTGTGGACGAACGGGCCGCCCAGACTATAGCGCAGAGGCACGGGAACTGGCAAACGGAAAATCCACGCTTCCGAACCGGTCGGGGGTTGTGGTAAAGTTTCGGCATGGCCAGGAGCAAACAGGAGGCTGTGGGAGGCGGCGACGACGGGTCCGCAGCGGTTGAGGAGGATCTCGAGGAGTTGTCCTACGAACCGCCGTTGAAGGCGTCGTCGCAATTGCCGGTCGATGTGACCGCCCGCGATCTGCGCCGGCCGCGCGAACAGGCGGTCGCGATGGCCGTGGAGAGGGTCCTTCGGAGACTGGGGATCGAGGCGTCGCCCTGGCTCGAGCGACTGGCCGTGGAGTGGCCGACCGTCGCCGGCGCGGCGACGGCGGCCAAATGCAGGCCGGGTAAATTTCACAACGGGATTCTCTACGTCTACGTGCGCAACAGCGTGGACTTGTTCAACATCCGGCGCAACGACTTGCCGGCGTTGGATCGGGCCGTGCGGGCGTTTGCGGGTGACGTGCCGGTGCGGCAGGTGCGGCTCATGATCGGGTGACCGGCGTGAAACAGGGGAGACTCATGCAAAACCCCCTTCGGGGTATTTGCATGAGAGAAGTCAGGGGGGCGGACGCCATGCGGGTGATCGAGAAGCCGGAAGAGATGCAGGCGTGGGCGGTGGAGACCAAGCGCGCGGGTGTGCGCCTGGGGCTGGTCCCGACCATGGGTTATTTGCACGAGGGTCATCTTTCGCTGGTGCGGCTGGCGCGGGAGCGGTGCGGCGCGGTGGTCTTGAGCCTCTTCGTCAATCCGACGCAGTTCGGCCCCGGCGAGGACTTCAACGCCTATCCGCGGGCGGTCGAGCGAGACATCGAGCTGTGCCGCAGCGCGGGCGTGGACGTGGTGTTCTTTCCCCAGGCGGCGGTGATGTATGCGCCGGACGCGAGCGTGACGGTGGTTGAGGAACAACTCTCGGCGGGATTGTGCGGCGCGTCGCGGCCGGGTCATTTTCGGGGAGTCTGCACGGTGGTCGCGAAATTGTTCAATATCGCGCTGCCCGACGTGGCGGTGTTCGGTCAGAAGGACTACCAGCAGGTCGCCGTGATCCGCCGGATGGTGCGGGATCTGAACGTTCCCGTCGAGATCGTCGTCGCGCCGATTCTGCGCGACCCGGACGGCCTGGCGATGAGTTCGCGCAACGCCTATCTTTCGCCCGACGAGCGGCGGATGGGGCTTGGCCTGAGCCAGTCGCTGGCGCTGGCCCGTGACGCAGCGACGGCCGGGGAGCGCGATGCGGATGTGGTAATAGCCCGGATGCGCGCGCATCTGGAAAGCCGGGGATTGCGGGTGGATTATGTCGCGGTTGTCCACGCCGACACCCTGGAGCCGGTCGCCGCGCTGGCACACGGTCAGGTGGCGCTCGTCGCCGCCTTCGCCGGCAAGACGCGATTGATTGACAATGCGGCGCTGTGAGCGCCTCCGACCACCGGCACGGCGTCGAGCAGCGCGCGGGTGTAGGGGTCTTGGGGTGAACCGAGGACCCTTTCGGTGAGCCCGGTCTCGATGATTCGGCCTTTGTACATCACCGCGATGCGGTCGGCCAGATGCCGGACCACGCCGATATCGTGGGTGATAAAGAGGTAGGAGAGGGCGTGTTTGGCGCGGAGGGATTCGAGCAGGTTGAGGATCTGGGCGCGCACGGAGAGGTCGAGCGCACTGACCGCCTCGTCACAGATCAGGAGGCGGGGCTTGAGGGCAAGCGCGCGCGCGATGCAGATCCGTTGGCGTTGCCCGCCCGAAAAGGCGTGCGGGTAGCGGTCGAGCGCCTCGGGGCCAAGGCCGACATCGGCCAGCAGGCCAACCGCCGTTTCGCGCTGTTCGCGGCGACGGATCAGGCCATGCGCCAGCACGGCTTCGGTGAGCGCGTCCAGAATGGTGTGGCGCGGATTGAGCGAGGCCAAGGGATCCTGAAAAACGACCTGCACGGATCGGCGGTAAGCGGCTCGCTCGTCGGCGTCAAACGTTGTGATGTCGCGGCCGTCGAGCAGGATTTCTCCGGAATAGGGCTTGGCGAGGAGGAGGATGGTGCGGGCGAGGGTCGTCTTGCCGCAGCCGGACTCACCGACGATGCCGAGCGTCTCGCCCGCCCGCACCTGCAGCGAGACACCATCAACGGCGCGAACGTGGCTGCGAACGCGGCCGAACAGGCCGCTTCGCAGCGGGTACCAGGTGCGCAGATCACGAATATCAAGGAGTGTTTTCATCGGCATAGGGGCATCGGACGTGTCGCGCGGCGTCGGACCGGGCTGCGGCCAGGGCGGGGTGTTGGGTGAGACAATCGGGGCGGGCGCAGGGGCAGCGTTCCGCGAAGCGGCAGCCGCGGGGCCACGCGAGCGCCGATGGAACCTGCCCCGGAATGGCGCGGAGGGGGCGTCCCCGGGTCGCGGCGGAGGGAATCGCATCGAGCAGCGCGATCGCGTAGGGATGAAGCGGGCGCGCAAAAAACGCCTGCGCGGGCGCCTGCTCTACGATCTCGCCGGCATACATCACGGCGACCTGGGTGCACATGCGCCAGACGACGCCCATGTCGTGGGTGATCAGCAGCAGCGCGGTGGTTTTGCGGCAGAGGGCCTGCATCAGATCGAGCACCTGCGCCTGGGTCGTGACATCGAGCGCGGTCGTCGGCTCATCGGCGATGAGCAGATCGGGGCCGTGGCACAGAGCGATCGCGATCATCACGCGCTGCTGCATGCCGCCCGAGAGTTCGTACGGATAGGCGCGCGCGCAGCGCGCCGGGTCTTCGATGCCCACGCGCGCCAGCCAGTCCAGCGCGAGGTGTCGCGCCTCCGAGACGGAGAGGCGGCGGTGAAGGCGCAGGGCCTCGACAATCTGATCGCGCACGCGCCGGAGCGGCGAGAGCGCCGTCATGGGGTCCTGGAAAACCACGCCGATGCGCGCGCCACGCAGGGCGCGCAGCGCACGAACGGGAAGCGCGGTCAAATCCTGACCATCGAAGCGGATGGACGATTCCGGCGACAGGCGGGCGGGTGGCATGGGGAGCAGGCGGGGGATGGCCAGCGCGGTCGCGGACTTGCCGCAGCCCGACTCGCCGACGATTCCCAGAATCTCGCCGCAGTCGAGCGCGAGCGACACATCATCAACCGCAGCGACGACGCCGTCATCGGTGTCGAAGCGCACGGAGAGGTGTTCGATCTGGAGCAGGGGCGGCATCGGGCATCACTCCATGCGGGTTTTGGGTTTGGGG
>VGWG01000072.1 GCA_016873675.1 Lentisphaerota bacterium
ACCGACGAAACCGGCACTCTATAGGATGGCGCCGGGCGGAAGGGCGTGCCCGTTTGCGCCCCCTGACCACCCCAAAGCCCCCTCACTGTCGAAAAACCGCCTGTTTTCGGCCTTTTCTGGCGACTGGTCCATGGCTGCGGAGCGCGTGTAGGCGCAGGTTATCGGCGGCGACGCTCCTTAGGCGAGGATTTGGGCGCCGTATCTAGGGCAAACGCATCAAAAATCAGAGCCCGATGGTTCCATCTCCACCAAAATTAGCATTGCTGCCTCCGTATTGACAGCGACGGGCGGGTTGGGGTATACCTTTCCTCAAAAAGGGGGATTAAGTGGGCGAGATGACCACAGGTGTGATTTTTGACATGGACGGCGTGTTGTGCGATTCCGAGCCCTTTATCTGCGAGGCCGCCGTGGCCATGTTCCGTGAGCGGCACGGCGTGACGGTCCAGGCTGCCGATTTTCATCCCTTCACCGGCACGGGCGAGGATCGCTTTCTGGGGGGCGTGGCCGAGAAATTTGGCGTGATCCTGAATCGCGAGGCCGACAAGGTGTTCACCTATAAACGCTATCTGGATCTCATTCGCGGCCGCCTGCAACCGATGGCTGGCGCGGTGGCGTTTGTGCGGACCTGCCGCAGCCGGGGGTTGAAGCTGGCTGTGGCGAGCAGCGCCGACCGGATGAAGGTTGACGGCAATCTGGCGCAGATCGGGTTTGCGCACGGCGCGTTTGACGCCGTGATTGACGGTTCGATGGTGGCACGCAAGAAACCCGAACCCGACATTTTTCTGCTCGCGGCCGACCGGATCGGCGTCGCTCCCGAATCCTGCGTGGTGTTCGAGGACGCCGTTTCGGGGATACAGGCGGCGCGGGCGGCTGGAATGCGTGCGATCGGTGTCCGCAGTTCATTCGACGACGCGACACTTCGCGGCGCCGGCGCCTGCCAGACCGTTCGCGATCTGTCGGAAACGGTGTGCTTGAACCCCACGGATTGAATTCCGGCGCGATTTATGCTTTGCAGTTTCTCGAATCTGTCAACCAAGGGGAGGCTAGCATGGTCAGGCGGATGATTGGCGTCATATTGTGCGTGGGCGCGTTGGTTTGCGTCCGGGCCGATGAGGCGGTGGACCAGTTCAATTTTGCGACTGGGCTGCTGATCAGGGACGAGCCGGCGCTGGCCGCGGGCGAGTACCGCAAATTGCTGAAAGCCCATCCCGAATTCCCGCAGGCGGATGTCGCGTGGTACCGGCTGGGCGAGGCGCTGCAGAAGACGAAGGACGCGGACGGTGCGCGCACGGCGTTCGAGCGCGTCGTGAAGCAGTATCCCAAGTCCGAGCGGACGCCTCGCGCGAACTATCTTCTGGGGCAGATGCTGGCCACCGAGGACCCCAAACGCGCCGCCGCGTGTTTTGCCGCGGCGGCGGCGGGGGACACCGGCGGGGCGCTCGCTGAACCGGCCCTGTTCGGCCAGGCCGAGGCGCTCTATCAGGCCAGGGAGTGGGTGGCGGCCGGCGAGGCGTATGCCGGTTTGCTGAAGCGGTTTCCCGAGAGCCCATTCGCGGCGCAGGCGCTCAACGGGCAGGGGTGGTGCGCCTTCAAAGCGGCGGACTATGCGGCGGCAGAGCGGCTCTTCGGCGACTTTGTCACCCGTTACGCCGACCATGCGCTCGCGGACGAGTGCCGGCTCAAGCGGGGCGACAGCCTCTATCGCCTGAAGCGATACGACGCGGCGGTGACAGAATACGCGGCGGTTATGGGCAAGGCCGGCTCGCCGCACCGACCGGCGGCGCTGGCGGGGCGGGCGTGGTGTCTCTACGACGCGGGGCGTACGAACGAGGCGGCTGTCGCCTTCCGCGAGGCGGCGGCGGCCTTCGGCGCGGCGGCCCAGGCTGCGGTCATGCGCTACAACGCAGGCAATGCCGCGTTCGCCGCCCAGGCGTTCGCCGAGGCCGAGGCCGATTTTGCAGCCTGCGTCCAGACGAACGCGGTCGATGCCGCGTGGGTCCGTGCTGCGGCCTACTGGCGGGCCGCGTCTCTGGTAAAGCTGAAGCGTTACGAGGAGGCGTGCGGGGTGCTCGAGAAGCTGAGGGCCTCCGAAAAGCTTCCTGCGGATCTGGCGGTGGATGCCTGGTTGCTGCAGGCCGAGGCGGAGCTGGCGCGCGGGCGGTTCAAGGAGGCGGCGGCGTGCTATGCGGCGGTCGGCCGTGACCACGGCGCGCACGCGCTGGCCGGCGACGCGGCTGCGGGCCGGGTGCTGGCGCTTGAAAAGGCCGGGGACCTGGCCACGGCCGAAGCGGCCGCGACGGCTTTCACGGCGGCTTATCCCAAGCACGCCCAGCTCGCGGCCGTTCGCTTTCTGACGGGCGAATACCGCTACCGGCTGGAGCGCTTTCCGGATGCGGTGGCGGCCTTTGAGGCATTCTTGAAGGAGCACCCCGGCCACGAGCTCGCGGCCGAGGCCGGGTACAAGGCGGGGTGGGCCTGTTGGCGGATGAAGAAACCGGCCCAGGCCAGGCCGTTCTTCCGTGCGGTCGTGGCGTCCTTCCCCAAGGCCGCCGTTGCCGCGGATGCGGCCTTCATGGCGGGCCGCTGCGCCGATGCGGCGGCGGATGCGGCGGGCGCGGCGGCGGATTTCGAGCGGGCGGCGGAGCTGGCTCCGGCGAGCGATGCGGGGCTGCGCGCGGCGTTGGAGCGGATCAGGATCGACTATCAAGCCAGGCGCTACGCTGAGGCCTTGACCCGAGCCGAGGCGTTTATCAAAAGTCATGAAAAAAACCCGGCGGCGGCGGAGCGGCTGCCGTTCGCGTGGCTCTACGCCGGCGAGGCGCTGCTGGAACTCGGTCGTCCGCAGGAGGCGTTGGAGGCCTACGGCAGGACGGTGGGTGGAGATGCGGCGGTGACACGGGCAGCGAAGGCGGGCCGCGCCTGGGCGTTGCGAAAATTACCCAAGCCGGCCGAGGCGGCCCCGCTCTTCGAGGCGCTGGCGGCGGAGGACGCCGCCGCAGACTACGGCTTCTGGGCGGCGCGGTCGTGGGACGAGGCGGGCGACGCAGCGCGGGCCGAGGCGGGCTATGAGAAATTCCTGAAAGGCGGCGCGGCCGGTCCGCTGGCCGACGAGGCGGCCTATCGCCGCGCGGCGGCGGTGTCACGCACCAGGGGCGCCGAGGCCGCGCAGGCCGCCTACGCCGAACTCGTGAAAACCCGCCCCGATAGCGCCTTCGCGGCGGCGGCGCTGTATGACCTCGCCTGGGCACTCCAGGAACTGAAGAAACACGACGCGGCGACGGAACGGTTCGACGAACTCGCCCGCCGCTTCCCCAAGCACGCATTGGCCGGCGACGCCCGGTTCCGCAGCGGCGAGCTGGCCTATGAGGCCGACGCCTTCGACCGGGCGGCCGCAGCCTACGAAGCGGCGCTGACCGCGGGCATTGCCTTCAGCAACACCGTGCTCTACAAACTCGGTTGGGCCTACGAGTTGCAGGCGAAGGGCACGGAGGCCCGCGCGGCGTTCCGACGGCTGGCGACGGAGTTTCCCGGCAGCGCGCTGGCAGGTGAGGCCCGCTATCGCGAAGCCCGGCTGCTGCAGGCGGAAAACGCATGGGAAACGGCCGTCGAAGCCTATGCGGCGGTTCCCCCGGGACCCTTCCGCGAGCGGGCGGCGTTTGGCCGGGCCGAATGCCTCAGGCTCGGCAAGCGGGCGGAAGAGGCGGTCGCCGCCTACCGGGCGCTGCTTCAGGAGGTCGCCGACGCCACGGTGAAGGCACAGACGTGGCTCGGGCTGGGCCATGCGTACCGCGACGCGGGAGCGAACCAGGACGCGATCGATGCCTACGGTGAGGTGGTGAAACTGGCCGACACCATAGAGGCGGCGCAGGCGCTTCTGGGGCAGGGGCGGGCCTGGCTGGCCATGAAGTCGTATGACGAGGCCGCCAAGGCGTTTCTTAAGGTCGACATCCTGTACGCCTACGAGGAACTCAAGCCAGAAGCGGTGCGGATGCTGATCCAGACGTGGGAGCAGGCGGGTGACGCAGAGAAGGCCGCGAAATATCGGAAGCAGCTCGAACAGATGAAGAAATAAGGCGTCAATGCGGGGCTTCATCGGCTTCATCGGCCTCTTTCCGGCCCCATCCCCGCGTTTGACACGCATCGGCCATTTTGACATAATGCCATCCGTGTTTAGACGGTGACGAATCGGCACCCGAAGGTGTTCGCGCGCGTGCGCAAGCGGAGTGTGTGTACAGACCCGATTTTCCTGGGAGAACCATGCGTGTGTTGACAGGTTTGCGAATCGGACTGGTGGTGTGTCTAGCGGTTGCCCCCGTGTTTGGCCAGGGGGGGGACGAATTTGACGAATTCGAGGAGGAAATCCATGCCAAGGTCGAAGACGCCAATATTCCGGACCCGTTGATCGGAATCAACCGCGCATTTTACTGGGGCAACGACAAGATCTATTTTTGGTTGCTCAAGCCTGTGGCGCAAGGGTATGGCGCAGTGGTTCCCAAGCGGGGACGCGTCGCGCTTGGTCATTTCTTTGACAATCTGCAGTTTCCGTTGCGCGTGGTCAATGCGGTGCTGCAGTTCAAATGGGAAGGCGCAGGCACGGAGGTGGGACGGTTCGCGGTGAATTCCACCGTGGGCGTATTGGGCTTCTCGGATTATGCCTATCGGCAGTGGGGCTGGCGGCCGTGCCGGGAGGATTTTGGACAGACGTTTGCGTATTATGGCGCCGGGCCTGGAATTGCGCTGCATCTGCCGATTTTGGGTCCGTCCAATTTGCGCGATGCCCTGGGGAAGATCCCCGCCTACTTTGTGGACCCCCTCAGTTATATTGATCCGTCGACCGTTGGGATGGCTGTCAGCGTGGGGTCTCGTGTCAACGACACCTCGCTGTCCATCGGCTTCTATGAAAAGCTGAAGGCAAATGCGGTGGATCCCTACAGCTTCTTCAAACGGGCATACGAGCAGAGGCGGATCAAAGAAATAAAGGAGTAACGCGATGCGGGCAGGACGGATTGTGCTGATGGCGGTTCTTGCATCCTCGATGTGCCTCGCGGATGAGGTCGAGCAGACCCGCAAGGTGCTGGAAGGCATGGTTGCGAAGGGTGTGGCCATCTTGAAGGATCAGCAGTTGGATAGCGTAGGCAAGCAGAAGCAGTTTGACGGTCTGCTGGAGGAGTCGGGACATCTGGAGTTGATGGCCAAGCTCGCACTGGGCAAGAACGGATGGGAGAGCTTGAGTGAGGCGGATCGCCCCGCCTTTGTCAAAAGCTTTACGGATGTGGTGAAGCGCTCCTATTACGACAAGCTCGCTGATCAGGATACGGCGACGTTCGCGACCGAGTACACGGGCAATGAGTCGATCGGGAAAGGGAAGCGCGCCCTGACGGCCGTGATGAAGTCCGCCAATACGCAGATCGCTGTCATCTACAAACTCTGTCTGCGCGACGAGCGCTGGGGTATCTACGATGTGGAGGTCGAGGGAATCAGTCTGATCGCCTCCTACCGGGCGCAATTTGACGACTACCTCGCGAAACATGCGCCCGCGGACTTGATCGAGGAGCTGAAGAAAGGGATCGGCGTGTTTGCGGCCAAGCGGGACGAGCCCGCCCCGCAAAAGAATTGATCCTATGTCTTTCTTCCTCAAAGTTTACCGACATGCCGTTTTGCGGATGCCGATCCTCACCCTGCTGGTCATGACGGCGGTGGCGGGGGTGTGCGTCTGGCAGGCCCGGAATTTCTTTCTCGATGCATCCGCCGACTCGCTCCTTCTGGAACACGATCCGCAACTGCGGCTGGCTCGCGAGATCACGGCCCGCTATCAATCGTCCGACTTGCTGGCTGTGACCTACACCCCGCTTTCGGGCGATGTGTTTGACGACGGCAATCTCACGCGCCTGGCCCGTCTGCGCGATGAGATCCGAGCCCTTCCAGAGGTCCAGGGCGTCCTCTCTCTGTTGGATGCGCCGCTCTTTCGCAACCCGCCGGTTCGGTTGTCGCGCGTCACGGAGAATGTGCGCACACTGGAGGAGCCCGGCGTTGACCGTCTCCTGGCCCGCGACGAGATCGTCCACAGCGAAATCTACCGACAGCAGTTGATCTGCACCAACGGACGGACCGCCGTGCTCGCGATCACGATGAAGGAAAACCGGGAGCTGGACGCGGTCCATAACCGGCGTAGCGCCCTGCTCATGGCACTGGATCGGCATGAGGCTGTCGCCGCCAACCGCGCCGCCTTCGAGCGGCTGACGCCGGATCTCAGGCGCTTGCAGAAGGAGGATGGCAAACGGGTCCACGCGACAATCACCAGCCTGCGGGCGATCCTGCAGGGCTATCGCGATTCTGCGGTGATCCATCTCGGCGGCGGCCCCATGATCGCCGACGATATGTTGGCCTTTGTCCGGAGCGATCTGCGCATCTTCGGGCTCGCTATCTTTGTCTGTATTGCGGTGATTCTCATGTATTTCTTTGGCAGCTTGCGATGGGTGCTGCTGGCGATTCTATGTTGCGCCTATTCGACGCTCGTCATGGTGGGGCTGTTGGGGGCCTGCTCCTGGCCCGTGACGATCATTTCATCCAACTTTATCTCGCTGTTGCTCATCATCACCATGTCGCTGGTCATTCACCTGATTGTCGAATACCGCGGACTGATCCGCCAAAACCCCGATCTGGATGCGGTTGATGCCGTCGGGAAGACCATTGCGTGCAAGTGGACGCCATGCCTGTATTGCACCCTGACGACCATTGCGGGATTCAGCTCGCTGGTGCTGTGCGACATCAAACCGGTCAAGGACTTCGGGCTCATGATGAGCTTGGCGCTGGTGGTCTCCATGGTGACATCGTTCATCCTGTTTCCCGCCATGCTCGTCCTCTTCCCCAAGGAGGCGGCCTCCAACGAGCGGGATGTCGGACGGCCGGTGACGGCTTGGGCGGGACGCATGGCCGAGCGATCCGGGCGCTGGATCGTCGTGTGCACGGGGCTGATCATCCTGTTCATCGGGGCGGGAATATGCCGCTTAACGGTCGAGAATAGCTTTGCGGCGAATTTTCGAAAAACCTCCGAGATTTATCAGGGCATGGTGTTCATCGACCGGGAACTGGGCGGAACCACGCCGGTGGATGTGATCATTCAATTGCCTGCCGAGCCGGCGCCGAAGCCCCCGGCAGCGGCGGCGCCGGAGGCGGATGACGATTTTAACGAGTTTGATGAGATTGATAAAACCGTGGCGTCGGACGCCTATTGGTACACGCCGGCCAAGCTGGCGCTGGCGCGCCGCGCGCATGATATCGTCGAGGCTCGGCCCGAGATCGGGAAGGTGTCCTCGCTGGCCTCCCTGTTGAAGCTGACCGACACACTGAATGACGGGGTGTCCATCGACGCCTTCGAGTTGGCCATCTTGATCGGCAAACTCCCCGAATTCGCCAGCCGCATGCTGGTGACGCCGTATGTCAGCGCGCCCGCCAATCAATTGCGCATCACGGCGCGCGTGTTTGATTCGCAACCGGGTCTTCGACGCGCCCGCTTTCTCAAAGCGCTGGAAAGCGACCTGAACCGCGGCCTGAATCTGCCTCCGGAGAGCATTCGGCTGACCGGCACCATGGTGCTGTACAACGGGGTGCTCCAAAGCTTGTTTCGCTCGCAGATTCTGACGTTGGGGCTGACGTTCCTGCTGCTGCTGGCAATGTTTCTGGTGCTGTTCCGCTCGCTGAAGATCGCCTTGATCGCCTTGTTTCCCAATTTCTTGTCCTCCCTGACGGTGCTGGGCTTTCTGGGGGCTGCCCATATTCCCCTGGATGTGATGACCATCACCATTGCCTCCATCAGCATCGGCATCGCCGTGGACTCTACGATTCACTACATCTATCGCATGCGCGAGGAGTTTGCCGCATGCGGCAATTATCTGGGTGCCATGCGCGCGTCGCACCAGAGCGTCGGCAGCGCCATGTATTTCACCTCGCTGACGATTGTCGTCGGGTTCTCGCTGCTGACGTTCTCCAATTTCATACCGAGTGTTCTGTTCGGCCTGCTGACCTCCCTGGCGATGGTCGTCGCCTTGCTTGGCGCTCTGACCTTGCTTCCCTGGATGCTGGTGTTTCTGCGGCCGTTTGGCCCGGAACAGCGACCCGTGAAATGAAGCGTGTTTCTCAAAATGATCCGCCGGATGATCGTGACCCGGACGAGCCTGCGTCGTCCACGGCCTTCCAGTTGGAATCGGAGTTCCAGCCGGCCGGTGACCAGTCTCAGGCGATCACGGAGCTGGTGAGCGGACTGGAGCTGGGCGCGCCCCGGCTGACGCTCGAGGGGGTCACGGGCTCGGGCAAGACTTTTACGCTGGCGAATGTCATCCGCGCCTGGGGCCGGCCGACGCTGATCCTCAGCCACAACAAGACGCTGGCGGCGCAGCTCTTCGCCGAGCTGAAGAGTTTCTTCCCGCACAACGCGGTTGAGTTCTTCATCAGTTATTACGATTATTATCAGCCCGAAGCCTACATTCCGCAGACCGACACCTTCATCGAAAAGGACGCCTCGATTAACAAGGAGATTGAGCGCTACCGGATGGCCGCCACCAACGCGCTGATCGGCCGGAATGACGTGATCGTCGTCGCTTCGGTCTCCTGCATCTATGGCCTGGGGTCGCCCGATGATTACCGGTCCATGCTTGTGGATCTGCGTCAGGGCGATGAGATCGCGCGCGACCGGGTGCTGGAAAAGCTGGTCGCCATCCAGTACACGCGCAACGACTACGAGCCCGAACCGGGAACGTTCCGGGTCCGCGGTGACTGCGTGGACGTTTTTCCCTCGTATGCCAAGGACGGTATTCGCATCGAGTTTATGGGCGATGCCGTCGAGACCCTGCGGTCGCTCGATCCGGTCAGCGGTCGCATGGGGCCGGAGTTGAAGCGCACGCTGATTTCCCCAGCCCGCCATTTCGTCATGCCGCGCGAGAAGATCGAGGCCTCCATCGGCGCGATCCGCGACGAACTGGACTCCCGCGTCCGGGAGTTTGAGGCGGCGGGTAAGTTGCTGGAGGCGCAGCGGATCAAGCAGCGGACGGAGTTCGACATCGAAATGCTGCGGGAACTCGGCTATTGCAACGGCATCGAGAACTACTCGCGGCACTTGAGCGGACGTCCGGCAGGCGAACCGCCCGCATGCCTCCTCGATTATTTTGAGGGCGATTTTCTGACGGTGCTCGATGAATCGCATGTGACCCTGCCGCAGCTCCGGGCGATGTACAACGGCGATCAGGCCCGCAAGCAGACGCTGGTGGACTGGGGCTTTCGGCTCCCGTCGGCCAAGGACAACCGCCCGCTCAGCTTCGACGAGTTTCTCGGCCGCGTCGGGCCGGTCGTGTTCATGTCGGCCACACCAGGCCCGTACGAGCGGCAGGTCAGCGTCCGCACGGTGCAGCAGGTGATCCGCCCGACCGGTCTGCTCGATCCGCCAGTCGAGGTGCGTCCGTTGCGCGGACAGATCGACGACGTGATGGAGGAGATCCGCCGCACGGCGGAGCGCGGTGACCGCGTGCTGGTGACGACGCTCACCAAGCGCACGGCCGAGGACCTCGCCCAGTATTTGCATGAGGCTGGCTTTCGCGTGGAATACCTCCATTCCGACATCGACGCGATGCAACGCGTGGAGATCCTCGGCCGCCTGCGCAAGGGGGCGTTTGACTGTCTGATTGGAATCAACCTGCTGCGCGAAGGGCTGGATCTCCCAGAGGTGGCGCTGGTCGCTGTGCTGGACGCCGACAAGGAGGGGTTTCTGCGTTCCGAAACCGCGCTCATCCAGACCGCAGGCCGGACGGCACGACATGTAAACGGGCGGGTGATCCTCTACGCCGACACGGTGACCGACGCGATGCGCCGGATGATCGATACGACGGCGACGCGCCGGGCGACTCAGGAGGCCTATAACGCCGCCCACGGCATCGAACCGAAAAGCGTGAGCCGGGCCATCCACGGGCAGCTCACGACCGAAGCGCGCGGGCGGGAGGTCGAACAAGCCGTTGCCGAGACTCCCGAGCGCTACGATGTCTGGGAAGTGCTGGCGGAGTTGGAACGCGAGATGCTGGCTGCGGCTGAGGCGTTGGAATTCGAACGCGCCGCCGCGATCCGGGATGAGATCAAGGAGCTGCGCCGGGCTCTGAAATAATGGGGCGATACGCGCAACCCATTGCCCGGTTTAGAAATCAACCAGCGCAACCGCCTGTTCGGGCCGCGTGTGGTCCATTCGTTTCCCAAGCGTTGAATAGATTTCGATGCGCTGGAGCAGGGAGTTCCCGCCAGAAGCCCCGCGGAAGGGGGCGAGCAGCGGGTTATCCGGATGGAAAATACCGAGGCGTGGAACGACGGCCGCCAGTTTTTCGTGCGCGATCAGCGCCCACGCGGCATCCACCAGATGACGGAATTCCGGCTCGAGCAGAATCGGACAGTTGAACGCCTGCCGCGAACTGTTGATGTCCACCCCGCTGATTTCCATCAGGCCGTGTGCCTGGCAGAGCTTCTGGAGGCGAAGCAACTGCGGCTTCGTATTGCGGGGCGGCATGTAGGTGATGGCTTTGAAACCGATCCGTGTCAACTCCGGAACCAGTTCATCGAGATAGTCGTCTTCAAACTTCTCGGCTTTCTTGTCGCCGGTCGGCGATTCGCCGACATCCCCGAGATAGGCGTAGGCCGGGATCGCGCCGATGTCGTTGGCGAACGACACCGCATCCCACACGTTGATGCACTCCTCCTTGCCGGACAGAATGAAGAAGTCCGGAACGAGCGCGGATTTAAACACGCCAAGCAGATCGTAGGCGTAGTGCGGATTGTTCATGTCCAGCAACAGGGCTTTCACTTTCTCAGGCAGACCAATCGTCATCTGCTTTTCGACAAAATCAATCAGCGTCTGCCCTTTGCCGTAGGCCGCAATCAGCTTCAGCGACAGCGCATAAAGAATGTGACGCTCGGTGATTGAACCGCCGTTCGCCGCTTCCGATATCGCCAGGACATCGGTGTCGAAATCCAAGGGCGGCGCGCCGAGCCGCGCCAGGGTGTCGTTGAGCCGCTGGACCTCTTTGCGGTCGCGGGCGATGCGCGCGGCTTGAATGGGTCTCAAGAAGGTCTTCACCGCCTGGAGCTGCGTTCGGGGAATCCCGTGGAAAGCGATGTAGCTGACGTTCGGCTCATCCGGGTTATTGGTCTTGCGCCCTTCTACCCGCGTGCCGTCCATGTTCACGCGGATTTCACAACCGGCCGTTGAAGCCATGTTCACGGCCTTGCAGGCCTCCAGCATTTCTTCGCAACCGGAGACGGAATCATGATCCATGATGCCGACCGTTTGTAAACCGGCCTGCGCGGCCTTAACAACGGCCATGCACGGCGAGTACGGACTGAAGGAATAGATGGTGTGCACATGATTATTCACTTCATGGGTCTGCTTCACTCCGGCTTTCACCGACTCGCCCAGCTCGCGGATCGCCGCCAGCCGGGTGTTTGCACACGGATCATTCAAATTCGCAAGGTTCATGAGACGCGCTCCCGTTTACTGATCAGCAATCCCTTGACGGCAAGTCCGGTGCCCCGGTCCACACACAGTCCCGCAGGGGCGAAACAGAGGCGAAACACGAAACAGGGGACAGAGAAATAGTAACATATTTTTTCGGATCCGTGTGGAAATCATGCCTGCTCGATGCTTTAGGGGGTAGAGGGCTCGTCAGGTGCGAGCCGGAACCATACGGCAGGGAGGGGTTACAAGGGACAGACCATTTGTAGTATCTATCTGGTGTCGGAAGAGGTCCGCGAGAGTGGCTACTCGCTTGCCGACAACAACCAGCTTCTGTTCGGCGGCGTGAACGTCACGCTGGCGTTCTAAGTCTGTAGACGATTGCGTTACCCGAAAACGAAGGCCCCGCGCAACGAACTGCGCGGGGCCTTTTCGTCTCAGAGCGTGCCGCTTGCGGTGTCCTTGTCCCGTGCCGTGCCGTCAAGCGTCAGGGCCAGCCGCGTCAGATTGCGGAGGGCGTTCACGGAGAGTGTGGCCCCAGTGATGCCGTCCACTTCCCGGTCGAGTTGCCCGTCGCGGAGCGAGGTCCCGGTCAACTGCTTGAGGAAACGGGGTGAGCGTATCTCGCGTCCCCGGCTCTCCGTGTAGGCCAGCACTTCGCACGTGGCGACCTTTCCGTCCTTGATGACGAATCCGGCGGTGATACGTCCTGACTTCGCCTTGGATTGGAGTATCCATGCGGTCACGTCGGCTTCCCGCCAGTAGGTGATCTCCGGTTGGGCGTATTTGTGGCCGAGGATCTGCGATACGCGCACGGCCAGCGGCCCGGCGAGTGCCAGCTTCGCGGGGACAGGCGGATTGCGGAACGCGCCCGCAATGAAGCCGGGGGTATCCGCCGCCGGGGCACTCTCTGCCGCGATAATGCGGCAGACGCTGAGGACGGCAGCCGCGCCAAAGCCGAGAAGCGCGTGTTTAGAACTCATAGCCGACCCCGAGGTTAATCCCGTTCTGGTTCTGGCCGTTCTCGTTGTCTTGTATCTGGTAGTCCGCCTTGACGATCACCTGCTTGTGCGGCGACCAGTTCACCCCGAAATCGAGCTGCCGTTTGCCGCTGGGGGAGGCTCCGCTCCCGGCGCGGTTGTCCCATGCGTTGTAGCGCGTGAACAGTCCGATCTGTGAGGTCAGCCGATAGGACGGCTCGATGTACCAGCCGTACTGATAGTCGGCTCCGACGTTTTCAGGGCCGTCGCCGCCAAGGTTCCATTGCGCGTAGAGCATCCGCAGACCGAAGCGCTGGTATTGCCAGTCGAGGTGGCCTTCGCTGAACAGGCCGTGTACGGGGCCTTGCGCCAGGCCCTGCGTGATGTCGGACTGGTATTGCAGGCTACCGCCCAACGTGAGGCCGGGCATGTGCCAGTTGAGGGCCAGCGTGCCTGCGGGATCAGAGGCGTTGGCGTAAGCCACTTTCTGGCGTCCCGAGCGGACGGAGTAGTTTTTCGAGGCGTCGGTCTTGAGCCCCGAGTGGAGGTAGGCGGCGTATTCGAGGCTGTCGGTGAACCATCCGTGCGAGCCGACGCCAGCCTCCCACCATGTGGTGGGGATGACATCGCGCTCCACCGGGTTGCGCTCCACGCCGTAGAACCTTGTGGGCTCATGCGAGGTGTTGAGCAGGCCGACGGGGAGCAGGAAGAGACCGGCCCGCGCCGTGTGGCGGTCGTTCATGTCGAAGTCGAGGTAGGCCTGTTCCAGCGCCATGTAGCCCTTCTCGTTGTCGCCCGCCATGACGTGCTCGAGTTCCAGTTCAGAGTTGAGGCGGATGCGCTCGTTGAAGGACTTCCCGAGCGTCAGCACGAAACGGTGGAAGTCGATTTCGCGCTTGTCGGCAGCGCCGCCCCTGCCGGTGAGGTTGTTGTAGTGCAACTCGCCGTATCCGCCGAGGCTCAGCCCTTCCGTCCAATCCGACGCTTTGGCTTCCTCCATGGCGGCGAGGTGCGTCTCCACGGCAGTCAGGCGGTCGGAAAACGTTGCGGCTTTCGTTCCTCCGGTCTGGGACGCGAGCGTGTCCCACTGGGCGGAAGCCTGTTCTTCAAGCCGCTTCTCCAGCTCGGCGATGCGCGCCTCAAGGGCGGCGAGGCGTGCGGCGGTGTCATCCCCAAGCGCCGGGGCGCTCATCAGAAGGCAGAGACCTGCCGACAGCAGTCTCGCGCTTTTTTTTCTCAGGAATCGTGTCGTCATGTTCATCTGTTCCTTTCTCCTTTCTTCGATGTTCGGTTTGGCCTCTTGAAACACAAAGAGAGCGGAACGCGTGTCGCGTTCCACTTCCTGGCTGGCTTTCGGCTGGCTTGGGCGAGTTCTGTACGTTGGGGGCGTGCGGCTACTTGTTGATGATCAGTTTACCGTTCCGTGTGACGAGGATGCGGTAGTCGGCGCCTCCGTGGCGTATCGTGACCTCTTTGCGATGGGCGAAAAGGTGCCGCGAGTCGATCACCGCGCCCGCCGATCCGGTGAGCGTGTTCCGGCTGTTTTCACCTGCGTTCTGGTGTCCTATCTCACGGTCGTCACTCATGAACCCTCCTTGCCTGAAAAGTTAGAGGCCGGAAGCATATTCTTTATAGTGTACTTCGTCAAGCGAAATACTGGACTTTGTTTGAAAAGTTCCCGGGCGGGTGAACGGATAGGACGTACAAGCAGCCTTTCCCGAGGATCGACGGATGTCGGTTCTGGACGGATAACGAATAGCGTTTTATCCCTCGTGCGGCAAGTGTATGACGAGTGCGTTAGCAATCAAGCGTTTTCTTGCCGCATGAGGGATAAAATGTTGTTGAACGGAGCCGCGGGGCCGGGTTTCGGGCTATGGGGTTTGAATGGCCCGTTTGGTTCCGGCGCGTCTGAATGGCGGGCGGTGGCGGTTTGACTTGGACTTAAAGGACGGAAGGTCCGTCCCTTGTAAAGGACGGAAGGTCCGTCCCTTGTCGAGCCACCAGCAATGGACGTTATGGCGCAAGCAGGGGCTGGAGTCTCTGGTGCAGGCGGACCTGGAGCGTCTGCGGGCGCGGATGTATGACGTGTCGGAGTTTGTGAAGACGGTGAAGCAGCGGTTTTCGCAGTGGTACAACCGACGCGAGGGGCGGGCCGGAACGTTGTGGGAGGACCGGTTCAAGAGCGTGATGATCGAGCCGCCATCGCATGCGCAGCGGGAGCGTCAGGGCGTGGGCGCGCTGGCGACGATGGCGGCGTACATCGACCTCAATGCCGTGCGCGCGGGGCTGGCGAGCGATCCCAAGGACTACCGGTGGTGCGGCTACGGCGAAGCCGTGGCGGGCAGAAAACGGGCGCGCGAGGGGCTGGCGGCGGTCTACGGCGTTGAGAATCAAGAACGCTGGCGAACCGTTGCAGCGCGTTACAGGCTAATGGTTTATGCGACCGGTACTGAAAGCGGGCTGAGCGAAAGCGGCGTGGCGCTGGTGCTGGCCGATGAGTTCCGCGACGGCAACGTGCCGGCGCGCCAGGAGCCGCTGCCGTGCACGCGGGCGGCCTTCGAGGCGCTGCCGGGGGATGTCCGGGAGCGCTTCTTCCGGGGCGACTCGG